>JALSPZ010000083.1 GCA_026985675.1 Flavobacteriales bacterium | reverse complement strand
TCAAAAGTTCTTCCAAAGTCATTTTCATCGCTTCGGGGTCGGCGAGTAGGGGCGTGATGTCTTTAAAGATAATTCCGGGTTTTGGAAAATCTTTGACGTTGCGGATGTATTTTTCTATTTTTTTCATAAAATTAAATTTATAATTACAACAACCCTTCCCCATCAAATCCTTCCAAATATTCAGCCAATCGTTTGGCAAATAATCCACCGAGCATTCCGTCCACTACACGATGATCGTAGGAATGGGATAAAATCATTTTTTGGCGGATGCCTATCATATCGCCTTCGGGAGTTTCTATTACGGCGGGCATTTTGCGTATGGCACCCAAAGCCATAATGGCAACTTGCGGCTGATTGATAATGGCACTTCCGGCAATGTTTCCAAACGAACCGATATTGGTTACCGTATAAGTTCCGCCGGTGATTTCATCGGGTTTGAGTTTGTTTTCTCTTGCTCTTTTGGCCAAATCGTTTACGGCTTTTACCATTCCTTTTAAACTCAGATTATCGGCATCTTTTATCACGGGAACTATCAAATTTCCATTGGGCAAAGCCACTGCCATTCCCAAATTGATATGTTTCTTTTTGATGATTTTATCGCCGTCCACTTGCACGTTTACCATCGGATAATCTTTGATAGTCTTGACTACGTAATACAAGAAAATGGGAGTAAAAGTGATTTTCTCGCCTTCTTTTTTAAAAAATTCATCTTTTATTTTGTTCCGCCAATTGACAATTTTGGTAACATCGGCTTCAACAAAAGATTGAACGTGTGGCGACACTCGTTTGGATTCCACCATATGAGCGGCGATGAGTTTTCGCATACGGTCCATTTCTATGATTTCGTCGCCGTTTTCCAATACAATTCCTTTGGGTTGTTCGATTTTTACGGGTTCGGCTATTTTTTGTGTTTCATTGATATTTACAGTAGCGGCTGTTTGTGTAGCAATAGGTTTTCGTCCTTCTTTGATGTATTTTAGAATATCATCTTTTGTAACACGACCATCTTTTCCTGTTCCTTGTAACTGGTCGAGTTCGGCTTGTGAAATACCTTCTTCTTTGGCAATGCTTTTAACCAATGGCGAATAAAATCTATTGGCAGTTGATTTTATTTCCGTTTTTTCTTGAACAGGAGCATCGGGAGTAGTTTCTTCTTCTACAATTTCCAAAAGTTCCGGATTTTGAATAATATCGTCGTCCTCTTGCGGAAGTTCTTGGTCGGTTTCTATGATTGCCACTACTTCGCCTATTTTGATAACATCGTTTACATCAAAAAGTTTTTCTTTTAAAACTCCCGATACTTCACTAGGAACTTCCGAGTCCACTTTATCGGTTGCTACTTCAAAAACGGTTTCGTCTTCTTCTATCTTATCTCCAATATTTTTAGTCCAAGCGGTTAAAGTTGCTTCAATCACACCTTCTCCCATCTTGGGTAATTTGAGTTCGTATTTTGCCATTTTATCAAATTTAATAACTGCTGCTAATTTACGAAAATATACTCAGAATTTATAAGCTTTTTAAATTTTTAGGATAAATTTACAGCAACTCCTGCCATATCTTTGGCATCGCTGCCTAGGAGTAGTTTGGATGCGGGAAAATAAAAACGGTATTTGGCTTGTTGCTTGTATTTTTCCATATAAGAAATAATTTCGGAAATGGACATAACCGAAGTGTCAAATATAACTATGGAGTTTTTTTGTGGAATTTTGTTTTTTTCCCAAACATGAACATCAAATCCGGTTTTTTGACGGATAAAGTCCGAATGTGCGGGTTTTCCGAAAAATAAATAATTTGTCGGTGCAATGGTGGTTTTATCTTTTTTCTTTGGATTTTTATAAAGTTTAAACCATAATGAAATCAGTAGGCGGCTGATAGATTTTAAAAATTTATGCGGACGAAAATGTTTTTCATAAAATTGAAAAGTCGTTTGGATAAAATTTTGTGCATATTTCGGATTATTCAACGCACTTTCGCCTTTGAAATGAATGATTTTGGCTTGGGGATAATAAAAATTTTCTTTCCCCGATTGTAGAACGGAATAGGAAAAATCAATATCTTCACCATACATAAAATATCGTTCATCGAAACCACCCGTTTCTTCATAAACGGATTTTTTCAAAAACATAAATGCGCCGGTTAGTATTTCCGTTTTTCCCGTTTCATTTTCCTGTAAATAAGGGGCATAATATTGATTGAAAGGAGCAAATTTCAGAATTTTATAAAGTCCGGTCAATTTTCCAAAAGCCACCCAAGGCGTGGGAACCGAGCGTTTGCTTTCGGGCAAGAAATTTCCTGTGCCGTCAATCATTTTTCCACCGATAATTCCAAGATTTTCTTTGGTTTTTGCAAAATCCAACAAAAGTTGAATGCTGTTTTCCGCTACTAAGGTATCGGGATTTAAGATGAATAAATATTTTCCTTTGGCGTGTTTAACGGCTTTGTTATATGCTTTAGCAAAACCGTAATTTTCATTGAACCATAAAAATTTTACTTCGGGATATTTGTTATTGAAATAGTCTTTGCTTCCGTCGGTTGAATGATTGTCCGCTACAATGATTTCACCTTTAATGTTTTCCAATGCTTTTTGCACCGTTTGAATACAAGCATCCAAATGATATTTTACATTATAGTTTAATATGATAACGGAAACTTCCATTTATAGTTTTATCATTACGAAAATACTCTAATTTTTATGATTTTTAAAGTTTCTTTTTTACTACCCCAACAACATTTTATCATTATTTTTCTAACCGCAAAGACGCAAAGTCCGCAAAGAATTCGTAAAATCACATCATTAACAATTAAGCATTAACCATCCACCTTTTCTCTAATCAACAACAATCCCAAGAACGTCAATCCGGCATTTATCAATAAAAGTTCAAAACTGAATTGATATTTCCAACCCATTTTTTCGGGTAAAATAGAAATAAAATAAGTCAAAACCGGTGAAATTATCACAATTATCGGAACCAATTTATCTTTGATTCGGTATTTTGTAAACAATCCGAAAGTAAACAATCCCAATAGCGGACCATAAGTATAACCGGCAAATTTGAATATGGAATTGATAATACTTTTGTCCGTAATTATCATTTTATATAATATCAGAATAAAAATAAAGAATAGCGAAATCCCGATATGCACCATCTTGCGAATTTTCTTTTGTTGTTCGGGAGGGTATTTCTTATCGATTTCCAAGATATCCAAGCTAAATGATGTGGTAATGGCGGTCATTGACGAGTCGGCACTGGAATAGGCGGCGGCGATTAATCCCAAGATAAAAAATATAGCGGCTGCAATTCCCAAATCGGTTTTGACGGCAAGATATGGAAATATTTTGTCGCCTTCTATATTCATTGCCTTTAAATCGATATGTTGGTGTTGTGCATACATCAATAAAAGGACGCCAAGAGATAAAAACAAAAGATTAACAAACAATAAAGAGATGGAAAACCAACGCATATTTTTTTGCGAATCTTTTAGCGTTTTTACCGTAAGATTTTTTTGCATCATTCCTTGATCCAAACCTGTCATAGCAATGGCAATAAAAACTCCTGCCAAGAATTGTTTCCAAAAATAATTTCCTGCATTCACGTCATCAAAGAAAAATATTTTGGTGTGAGGGCTGTTCCAAACGGATTTTACCAAGTCCGTAAATCCCATTTCCATTCTGCTCCCGATTAAATAAATAGAAATAACCAAAGCCACTAACATAAATAAAGTTTGAAGGGTATCGGTCCAAATAATCGTTTTGATTCCCCCTTTGAAGGTATAAATCCAAATAAGAATTATGGTAATGGTAACTGTTACCCAAAACGGGACGCCGAGTTCATCAAAAATCAATAGTTGCATAACGCCTGCTACTAAAAACAAACGTAAACTTGCTCCGGCAATTCGAGCGA
>JALSPZ010000082.1 GCA_026985675.1 Flavobacteriales bacterium | reverse complement strand
ATAACATTTTCAAAGAAAAAAATTTTTCGGTTAGCAAAGCAACCATTTATAATACTTTGGAATTATTATTGGATGCAGGTTTGGTAAGAAAACATCAATTTGGCAAAGTGCAAGCGTATTACGAAAAAGGCTTTTTTAACAAAAATCACGATCATATTATTATGATTGACGATTTTCAAATCATTGAATTTTGTGATCCCAGAATCGAACAGATAAAAAAAGATTTTGAAGAAGCAATGGGAGTTGAAATATTAAGTCATTCATTATATTTATACGCAAGAAAAAAAGAAAAGAATTAGCCAATGGAAAACAAACAATTTTTAGAAGAAGTAAAAAAACAAGCAGGAAACAAAAATTTTAATATCCCAGGCGCCAAACTGCCTCCGCAATCCATAGATTTGGAAAGAAGCGTTTTAGGTGCTATGCTTATCGATAAACGTGGAGTGGATGAAGTAATCGATATATTGGAACCTCTAAATTTCTATTTACCCGAACATCAAGAAATATATTCCGCCATTATCGAATTATTTCAAGCGGGAGATCCTATTGATATTTTAACTGTATCAAACAAATTACGCACACGCGGAACATTAAAACCTGTTGGCGGTCATTATTATTTGGTAGAGCTTTCAAACTTGGTGGCAACAGCTGCCCATATCGAATATCACGCACGTATTATTTTACAAATGTATGTCAAAAGACGTTTGATTGAAATTTCCGGTGAAATCTCCGAAAAAGCTTTTGACGATGAAGTAGATGTTTTGAATCTATTGGACGAAGCCGAAAAAAAGATTTTTGAAGTCTCGCAAGGTAGTTTGAAAAAAGGAAGTGTTGGGATTAGCTCTGTTGTAACCGATGTTAAAAAACAATTGGAAGAGCTTGCCAAACAGGAAGGATTAAGTGGAATTCCTACGGGATTCAATATTTTGGATGAATACACTTCGGGTTGGCAAAATGGAGATTTGATTATCGTTGCCGCCCGTCCCGGAATGGGAAAAACCGCTTTTGTTTTGACTATGGCTAGGAATATTGCCGTTGATCATAATATTCCCGTGGCAATTTTTAACTTGGAAATGACTTCCGCTCAATTGATTAAACGTTTGTTTTCCATAGAGACGAAAATTCCCGCCGAAAAATTCAGAAGTGGAAAACTATCGGAAGCCGAATGGACTTTACTGAACAATAAAATGGACCTTATCAGTAATGCTCCCATTTATATCAACGATTCCAGTATGTTATCCATTTTTGATATTCGGGCACAAGCCAGACGAATGAAATCACAATTTGATATACAGCTTTTGGTCATTGATTATTTACAATTGGTTCACGCACAAACCGGTGGAAAACAAAATTTTAACCGCGAACAGGAAATCTCAACCATTTCCAGAAACTTAAAATCTTTGGCAAAAGAATTGGATATTCCCGTGATTGCACTTTCGCAGTTATCACGTAAAGTGGAAGAACGAAAAGATGCTGCGGGACACAAAAGACCACAACTTTCCGACTTGCGGGAATCCGGTGCCATTGAACAAGATGCCGATATCGTTAGCTTCATTTATCGACCCGAATATTACAAAATAGAAACTTGGGAAGATGATACGCCTACCGAAAATCAAGCGGAATTTATCATTGCCAAACATAGAAACGGTAAAACCGGAAATATTCGCTTGCGTTTTGACCCACAATTCGGACGTTTCTCCGATTTGAATGATTTCAATGATGAATTTACCATTGAATCCAGCTTAAATAATGATATTACAGCCGATGATTTTCTACCTCCCGAAAAAGATAATTTTAATGATGAAAACGATGGATTACCTTTCTAAAAAATTGAGTTTTATTTTGATTTTGTTTTTTTTCATCCAAACCGGATGGGCAAAATTTATTTTGATACCGATGGATGAAAATCAAACCAATCATCTGAAAGCTTATGGTATTGTTTACAAAGCATTACAAAATCATATCAAAGTCAAATGGTTATTGAATTATCGCGGGGGTTCTTTCCTCCTACCCTATGATGATGATATCAAAGAAGAATGTCAAATCCGTAATGTAAGTTTTGAAATAATTTCCGATAACGAAGCTTTCAATATTCTAAAAGAAATCTCATCCCCTTCAAAAAATCAAGAAGCGGTAACCTTGGAAAAAGCCCCGAAAATTGCCGTATATTCACCCAAAGACAAAATGCCTTGGGACGATGCCGTTACTATGGTTTTGACCTATGCCGAAATTCCTTATGATGTGGTGTATGATAAAGAAGTATTGTCGGATAAATTATTGGAATATGATTGGTTACACCTGCACCACGAAGATTTTACCGGACAATACGGACGTTTCTATGCCGCTTACCGAACCGCTCCTTGGTATATTGAAAGAAAAAACACTTTGGAAAAATTAGCCAAAGAACTCGGTTTTCAAAAAGTATCACAATTGAAATTGGCAGTAGCAAAAAAAATACGCGATTATGTAGTAGGTGGCGGTTTTATGTTTGCTATGTGCTCCGCTACCGATTCTTTTGATATTGCCCTTGCCGCTGACGGCGTGGATATTTGCGAACCTATGTTTGACGGCGACCCTTCCGAACCCAATTACCAAGAAAAATTAGACTATTCCAAATGTTTTGCTTTTCAAAATTTTACTTTGGAAGCCAACCCGATGGTCTATGAATTTTCCGATATTGATACTACTCGCAAAAGGCATATTCCCAAAGAAACCGATTATTTTGAGTTAAATAATTTTTCGGCAAAATGGGACCCCGTCCCTACTATGCTTACGCAAAATCATACAATGATGATTAAAGGTTTTATGGGACAAACCACAGCTTTTGACAGAAAACTTATAAAACCGAATATCATAATTTTGGCCGAAAATAAAATAAACGGAGAAGCCCGCTATATCCACGGAATCAAAGGCAAAGGAATGTTTACTTTTTATGGTGGACACGACCCCGAAGATTACAGCCACCGAGTAGGCGATCCCAAAACCGAATTGGAACTTCACCCCAACTCTCCCGGATACCGTTTGATACTAAATAATGTTTTATTCCCCGCAGCAAAGAAAAAGAAAAAGAAAACCTGATGATTAAGCAACTGGAAATAAAGAATTACGCACTTATTCAAAAAGTTAAACTGGATTTTGACAAAGGATTGACCGTAATTACCGGTGAAACAGGCGCCGGAAAATCAATTTTGCTTGGCGGCTTATCGTTAATTTTGGGCAAACGAGCGCAATCCGGTTTACTTAATAATACGGACAAAAAAAGTATTGTTGAAGCTAATTTTGATATCGCTAGTTATAATTTGAAGCCATTCTTTAAGCAAAACGATATAGATTTTGAAGAAGAAAGCATCATACGACGTGAATTGCTTCCGGGTGGTAAATCCAGAGCATTTATAAACGACACACCCGTTCGATTGGATATTTTGTCTAATCTTACCGATCAACTCATCGATATACATTCGCAACATCAAACCTTGGAGCTTGCCGATAAAAAATTTCAATTGGAATTGGTTGATGCTATGGCGGGAAATAAAAAATTTTTAGAAAAATATGCTGAGAAATTTACGAAATACAATAATTTAATTAAGGAAATAAATCAAATCAAAGAAAAACTACAAAATGCACAAGAAGAGCTTGAATATAAAAATTATCAACTGGAAGAACTCAATGCTTATGATTTGGAGCGGATAGATTTTGAAGCACTTGAACAACGATTGAAACAACTGGAACATTCGGAAGAAATAGGAGAAATATTAACAGAAGCTCATCAAAAAATTGACAACGACGAATTGGGTATTCATAACCAATTGATTGATTTGCGTAATGCTTTTAGAAAAATTGCCGGACTTTCATCTAATTTTGAAGAACTTGCCGAACGTTTGGAAAGTATGCAAATTGAAATCGAA
>JALSPZ010000081.1 GCA_026985675.1 Flavobacteriales bacterium | reverse complement strand
CTTGTTTGACAAAAAATACATTTCAGAATCTTGGACAAATATTCATCCTGGTGATTATGGTTCAACAGGTAATAATTGGAATGGTGTTGATACCGGGAATCAAGTATTCTTCGGTTGGGGAAGATCATGGAGTTTTAGTACTAAATTTAGATTCTAATACTAGAACGTTTAAAATAAAAAAAGCCTCCGGATTTTTCGGAGGCTTTTTTTGTTTTATTTAACTATAATTTCTTTTTTTTAACTTAAAAAAGCTTGATTTAACATATAGGACAATTGTATATTTGCGAAAATTTTTAAAACTTAAAAATGAACCATAAACATAACCTGTTATTTTATTTTGTTTTAATTGTTGCTAATATTTTTGCTCAAGAAAATAAAGACAGCATAAAAACCCATAAACTTAAACCCATATATTTAACATCTCTTAGCGATTTTAGAAAAGAAAAAAATGCTGCTATTGTTCTTTCTACAATCAAGAGTAAAGAGCTTAAAAATTCTGCTGCAAATGCTGATATCCCTGAAATTCTCATGCAAACTCCATCGGTATATGCTACCAAACAAGGAGGTGGTTATGGAGATAGTCGAATCAATTTAAGAGGTTTTGAACAACGGAATATAGCTGTTACGGTTAACGGTATGCCGGTTAACGATATGGAAACAGGTTGGGTATATTGGAGTAATTGGATGGATTTAAAAAATATAGCTTCTAGCATTCAAATTCAAAGAGGTTTGAGTGCTTCAAGGCTTGTATTACCATCTGTTGGTGGAAGCATAAATATTTATACTCGGGCAGGAAATAAAATATCTCGTAAGCAAGTATCATTCAATTATGGAAGTGAAGGTTTTTTTAAAGAAAGTATAGCCTTTGATACGGGGATAATGTCTAATGATTTGGCAGTTTCGGTTATGTTCAGCCATTACAAAGGAAAAGGCTATGTAGATATGACTGCAGGAGAAGGTTTTAATTATTTTTTAAACTTGGATTACCTGCTGAATGATAAAAATAGAATATTATTTACGGTATTCGGAGGTCCCCAAGCACACGATCAAAGAAATAAAGCACCGGAATTGAAAGATTATATAAGCTATTCAAATAATGGAAAGCCGGATATTAAATACAATCAGGAATGGGGTTACCTGAAAGGCAAAACTTTTACATGGAGCAGGAACTATTTTCATAAACCTGTTGTTTCAATAAATTGGGATTATCAATTGAACGATAGTTGGATTTTTACTAGTTTATTATATGGAACATGGGGAAAAGGTGGTGGAACCGGTCCTATTGGTGCAATTAATTATAATTATCCGGATAGCAAACTTTTTCTTAATAAAGATGGACAAGTTCGTTTTGATGATATTTATACTTGGAATAGTGGAGGGAAAGTAGATGACTTTGGTCCTGACAGAATAGCTAATAATGGCTTATATATAAATGATATTAATACCGGATTGACCCGTTTTGCTTTTATGAATAATCATGCTTGGTATGGTACGATTATGAACATACAACACAAAAGTCCAAGGATTCATTGGAATGCAGGGATAGATTTACGTATAACCCGCGCAAAAAATACACTCACGGTTAACAATGTGTTGGGAGCAGATGCTTATTATGATAATTTTGATATAAATCATCCTGATAGAATTATATACCCTGATGGTTTTGTAAAAGCTGAACCGAGTTGGAATCCTTTTAAAAGCATAGATAATTTGGAAAAAATAGTTTTTTTTAATGGAACAAATATAAGATGGGCAGGTTGGTATGGGCAAATTTTTTATGAAAACACACTCATTAGAACTTTTTTGCAAACATCTCTTTCAAATCAACAATATCAACGAATAGATTTTTTTAACCTTCCACCAGAAAATCAAAAATCTGACTGGATAAAAAAATGGGGAGGAAACATAAAAGCTGGATTTTCTTACAAGATTGATCCCTCGAAAAAAATATATATCAACGGCGGGTATTTTAGTAAACAACCTCTTTTTAAAGCTATATTTCCTAAATGGAATTCAAACGAAGCTAACATAAAAGTTCCCAATGAAAAAATTTATTCTGCGGAAACAGGATTATTATTCAAAAATAGAAATTATAAATTTTTATTGAATTTATATTCAACGCTATGGAAAGACCGTATGGTAATTGTAAATGATTTGATTAATAACCAACAAGTAAGTGGAAATTTGTATGGAGTAACCGAAGTTCATCAAGGGATTGAAATAGAAAATCGAATTAAATTAAATTCTTTTGCAATCAACGGAATGGTTTCCATTGGAAATTGGCATTATCAAGGAAATGTAAATAATGTTAAACTTTATAATTTTCAACAGCAAGAAGTAGCTGTAAAAAATTATTATCTCAATGGAATTAAAGTAGGAAATGCTCCTCAATTTACGGCTAATTATAAAATTACATACAAAATAAATAATAAAATAACGATCAGCTACAATCAATTTTTTGTTGATAAACTCTATGCAGCTATTGATGCCACTAATTTTTCTAACCCTGATAATAAAGGTTCCTTAAAATTACCAGCTTACAGTGTTAGCGATATTAATTTATCATTCCAAACAAAAATCAGAAAAAAATCAAAAGTTAAAGTGAACTTTATAGTAAAAAACTTAATGGATGAACATTACATTTCGGAATCTAAAACAAACTTTTTCCCGGAAGAAAACACTAATACATGGAAAGGGATTAATACAAAAAACAGAGTTTTTTTCGGTTGGGGTAGAACTTTTAATGTAAATTTATCCTACGAATTTTAAAAAAACATCCTCAATCCAATGAATGATAATTTTTATGATAAAGTAATAGAAATTGTCTGTAAAATTCCTCCCGGAAAAGTAACAACCTATGGAGATATTGCAGAATATCTGGGTAGCAGAAAGAGTGCTAGAATGGTCGGTTGGGTATTGAACAAACAAAAAGGAAATCCGAAAATTCCCGCCCATCGAGTAGTCAATAGAAAAGGTTTGCTCACAGGCAAAATACATTTTGAAGGAATAAATCTAATGCAAGAACTATTGGAAAACGAAGGAATTGAAATAAAAAATGATCAGATTGTTCATTTGGATAAAGTTTTATGGAAACCCAAAGAAAATTTATAAATATTTATGCATCTTAAAATGTGGAATCCCCACCTCAATAAATTCTTCCGATACAATTTTATATCCTAATTTCTTATAAAACCCGACGGCAGATTTTCTTGCGTGTAAAACAATTTCCTTGGTTTGTTTTTTTGATAAATCTCTTTCTACAAAATCTATTAACTTCCTCCCCAATCCCTTGCGTTGAAATGTTGTATCTACCGCCATTTGTCTGAGTTTATAAATATTATTTTCCAATGGAACGAGTTGTAAACAGGCAACTAATCTTTCCCTTGAAAAAACTCCATAGATCAATTGATCTTTATCTTGACTTAAATCTTCATCAAACAAATTCAAACCCAAAGGTTTACGCAAAATTTTATCCCTTAAATCCAAAACCTTTTGGTATTCGGGAGAATTATATTTAATTTTTTTTATCCTGTGCATATAGATATTTTATAATTCCGTCTGCCAAACCTATTTTCGGCACATATATTTTATCGGCATTTGCCCATTGCATCGCCCGCCGATAGATTTTGGTAGCCGGAATAATTACATCTGCACGATCGGGGTTCAAATCCAGCTCTTCTACCCGGTCATCATAATCAAAAGATTTTAAAAATTTATATTGAGCATCCAACCATACTTTGCTTAAAGGCGCTCCGGGAATTTTTCCCGACATTTTAAATAATTTGTTGATATTACCACCGGAACCTATTAAATAAACTTTATCCATATCACGCGTATGTTCCTTTACCCACTTTTCGGCTTTATCCCATTCGCTCTTATCAACCTGTTTGTTCAACAACCGAACTGTTCCAAGCCTAAAT
>JALSPZ010000080.1 GCA_026985675.1 Flavobacteriales bacterium | reverse complement strand
TGAGTAGTGATTTTCAAACGAGTTCTTGTAATAAACGGAAATTTACTTATTAATAAAGTTAATTTTGGTTAATTTAAAATGGCAATGCGGATCTTTTCGTGCGCAAGAATATTGGCGTGTTCTCATCGGCAATGAAAAGAATAATACCGCATTGCCTTATTACTAACTAAGTAGTAACAAATAATTTTTAAAAATATGAAAAAAATATTATTAAGCATAAGTATTTTGTTTGCTTTAAACATTTTTGCACAAACAGATACATATAAAGGAAAAGTTATAGATGCAGACACCCACGAAGCATTAATGGGAGTAAATATTTATAACACAAACAATCAATCGGGAACCGTATCGGATATCAACGGAAGCTTTGAAATTAAAGCAAATCCGCAAGATAATATAGAAATTTCCGCTATCGGTTACAAAAAATCCTTTTATAAAGCCGCTGATTTGCCCCAAATAATTCAATTAAAACCAACGGCAAGTCAGTTGCAAGAAGTGATAATTTCGGCAGATAGAACTCGTCAACAAAGAACTGATGTTCCTATTGCCATAACACAAATTTCACCCAAAGAATTGGAAGAAACCAATCCGATTACACTGGAAGAAGTTATCAATAAAGCCCCGGGTATTATGATGATTGACCTAGGCAACGAGCAACATTCTATGTCCATTCGTCAGCCTATAAGTTACAAAAGTGTGTTTTTATATTTGGAAGACGGATTGCCTATTAGAGCCACCGGGCTTTTTAACCACAATGCTTTGATTGAAATAAATCATTCATCTTTAAAAAAGATCGAAATCATTCGCGGACCCTATTCGGCACTCTATGGAAGTGGTGCCATTGGAGGAGCCATAAACTTTATTACAAAAGATCCAACTGCAACACCTTATTATAAATTTTATGCTATGGGAAATGATGTCGGATACAGAAAAGGAGGAGTTTTGGCTTCCAATACTTTTGGAAATACCGGAATAATCGGTGGTGCGGATTATAGCGGAAGAAGAAACGGTTATCGTGAACACAGTGATTATGACAAATATTCTTTCTTTTTCAAAATGACCAACAAACTCAATGATAAAGCTTATATCAAATCATCGGTAAATTATATTGACTACAAAACAGATATGACCGGTGGATTGGATAGTTTGTATTTTTACGGAAAGGATTATACTTCGCAATATCGCTTTACTTATCGAAAAGTAAAAGCTTTAAGATACTATACGCAATTAGTATATGATTTAAATGAAAATAATCAATTAAATTCAAGAATTTTTGCCAGATATAATGATGTAGCACAAAATCCTCATTACCGTATTAAAGATGATTACAAGCCTTGGACAGGAACAGGCGATCCTAATTTGGCACATAGTGAAATTAATGATAATAAATTTTATAGTATCGGAGCAATTGTTCAAGATCAATATACTCGAAAACAATTGAAATTAACTGGTGGAATAAGTGCAGATTACAGTCCCAGTTCATATAACGCAACATATATAAAGGTTCATAAAACCGATGATGCTATTTATGATTATTATCAAGTAACGGATTCCATTTTAAGCGATTACGAGGTAAAACTATTTAACCTTGGTTTTTATGCCAATGCGGAATATAAATTTAATGACCAACTTAAATTATTAGGTGCATTCCGATACGATAATATCAGCTATGATTATTCAAACAACTTGGGAACCGATGCATATTCGGGGGTTCCGGATACCAAAAATACATTCAATGCTTTTACGCCTCGTGTAGGAGCCATTTTCAAAGCAAACGATTATATTAGTTTCTATGCCAATTACGGAAAAGGATTTCGTCCACCCGAAGTAGGTGAACTCTATCGTGGGGTAAAAGTTCCTGAATTGGAACCGGTTTACTATGACAATTACGAAGGCGGAACTTGGATTAGTCTTTTAGACAAAAAAATCATAATGGATTTAAGCTATTATTATCTAAAAGCCGAAAATGAGATTATTTCCGTAAAATTAGACGACGGTTCAAGAGTAAACCAAAATGCCGCGGAAACTTCTCACAAAGGTTTTGAATTTGGTGTTCAATTGTTCCCCGTTAAACAGGTAAGTTTGAAATTTAACGGAGCGGTAAGCGAACATAAATTTATAGACTACAAACCCAAAGGCAAAGATTATTCGGGAAATGAAATGCCGGGAGCCCCTAAACTTATTATGAGTTCGGAACTGAAATATCACCCCGGTTTTTGGAAAAAATCCTATATCGGTTTGGAATGGTTTCACGTTGACCCTTACTATATGGACGAAGCCAATACCCAAAAATATGAGGGATACGATATATATAATCTAAGAATCGGCAAAAAGTTTAATAATTTCAAAGTTTGGTTCAATATCCTGAACCTAACGGATAAATTATATGCAACCTCTGCAAGAAAATCCGCTTGGGGAACTTCATACCGTCCTGGAGAGAAACGTTCCTTTAATGTAGGCGTTTCTTATATCATCAAATAATTAAGTTTGACAAACTACCGGTCAATTTAAGATGATTGGCCGGTAGTTTAAAATTAAAAAAATATGAAAAAAATTGTCTTATACATCTTTAGTATATCAATGTTTGTCGCTTGTCAACAACCTAAGGACAATACAAAAAACAATGTCCCTAAAAAAACTGATAAAAAACAAAAAAGTTTAGCCGAAGTAATTACCAATCCAAACAAAAACAGCGAAGGACCTTTTCTGTTTAAAGCCAAAGACAAAATCATCCTGAATTGGACACAATGGGATGCTCATAATAAACAAGAAAATATATTAAAATTTGCTTTTTTTAATCCCGAAACCGGAAAATTTACATCTATTGACAGTATTCCGGTATCCAAAGGTTTGCAAATGCACGCAGAAAGCATGGCAAAAATAGGTATGAGCAACTCGGGTATAATGTATGCCGTTTACCGTAAAAAAGATAAAACCGACCGTTCACGATTTGGAGGTAAATTATATTATTCCATATCAAAAGATACAGGAAAAACTTGGAGTGCGGAGAAATTAGTAGTAAACGACCCCAAAGCTACCAGTTTGAGTTTTTATGATATAGCCGTTTTACCAAACGGAGAATTAGGGATGTCGTGGTTGGACAATCGTCGGAAATTGGATCCCAAACACAAAGGAAAATGTTTATTTTACGGTCAGACATCACAGGACAAAGGATTTGTCATTCAAAAGCCCGTCGCCGGCTCCACTTGTGAATGTTGCCGGACGGAAATTTTTGTCGATAAAAAAGGAAACATTCATATTGCTTATAGAAACATTATCGAACCCGATGAGCCCGGTTTTGACGGTTATGGCTTTACGGAAATTCGGGATATGTATTATCTAAAATCAATGGATTCGGGAAAAACTTTTACCCATCCCATACCTATCAGTAAAGATAATTGGCACGTAAACGGATGTCCGCATACAGGTCCTTCTTTGGCTTTTAACGGAGAAAAATTGGGTGCAGTTTGGTTTACCGGTGCACCGAGTAATTCCGGGATATTTTTTACTGACAAAAAACCGGAACAAAAAAAATTCAATTCCAAAAATTTGATTTCTCGCGAAGGACGGCATCCGCAAATGATAAGTATTAAAAAGAATTTTTATTCGGTATATGAAGAATATTATGAAAAAAACGAGAAAGGTTATTACAAAATCACATTAAAGATTATTCAACCGGACGGAAAAGATAAGGAAATGGAAATAAGTCCGCCCTTAACCAATAACAATCACCCGGTTATTACAAATTTTAATGACAATGAAATATTAATCGTTTGGGTAAATAGCGATACAAGACACCCGAAATTAATGTATAAAACTATAAAACTATAATTTATGTAACAAATGTAATATATTGTATTTCAATATTTTACAAATAATTCCAAATATAAAATGGTACGATTATTGTTTGTAATTTAAATATAAT
>JALSPZ010000079.1 GCA_026985675.1 Flavobacteriales bacterium | reverse complement strand
CTTCATCTCGGTAAACATATGGTAACCGCTTCCTACGTCAGCGACGAGCTCAAAGCTTTGGACGATAAAATAAAAGCCAAAAATTTGGTATTTATGAATGAAATCGGGTTGGATCCCGGTATTGACCATATGAGTGCTATGCATATAATAGACCAAATAAAACAACAAGGCGGAAAGATGCGTCTGTTTGAGTCTTTTACTGGTGGATTGGTTGCACCCGAAAGCGACAACAATCTTTGGCATTATAAATTTACTTGGAATCCGAGGAACGTTGTTTTGGCAGGACAAGGCGGAGCAGCCAAATTTTTGCACGCCGGACAGTATAAATATATTCCCTATCAAAAACTTTTCAGACGAACGGAATTTTTGGATATCGACGGCTACGGACGTTTCGAAGCATATCCTAATAGAGATTCGCTCAAATATCAATCCGTTTACGGCTTAAACGATGTTAGCACGCTTTATCGCGGAACTATCAGAAGAGTTGGATTTTCAAGAGCTTGGAACGTTTTTGTTCAATTGGGAATGACCGATGACACTTATGTAATGGAAGATTCCGAAAATATGACCAAACGTGATTTTGTCAATGCCTTTTTGCCGTTTAGCCCATCGGATTCCGTTGAATTGAAATTGCGTCAATATATGAAGATAGACCAAGACGACGAACTATGGTTAAAATTGGAAGAATTGGATTTGTTTAACGGAAAAGACAAAATCGGGTTAAAAAATGCTACACCCGCACAAATGCTTCAAAAAATATTGGAAGACAAGTGGACACTTCAACCCGACGATAAAGATATGATTGTGATGTATCATAAATTCGGATATAAACTAAACGGCGAAAACAAACAGATAGATTCTCAATTGGTAGTTATCGGTGATGATCAAATATATACGGCAATGGCGAAAACCGTAGGTTTACCGGTAGGAATTGCCACACTGAAAATTTTAAACGGTGAAATCAAAACCCCCGGAGTGCAATTGCCCGTCAATAAAGAAATCTATGAACCCATACTCAAAGAATTGGAACAATACGGAATTGTTTTCAACGAAAAAGAAGTGCCGTTCACTTGTTACAATCCCAATGCCGTAGCAGGATAATGATGAACGATTTAAAACTTTCCGCTTCAACATTTGCAGGACTGGAACAAGTTTTGTCGGAAGAACTTTTGCAATTGGGAGCTAAAAATATCAAAATCGGTCATAGGAATGTTCAATTTGAAGGGGATTTGGGATTTTTGTATAAAGCCAATTATAATTTACACACCGCCTTACGAGTTTTTTTGCAATTAAAAGAGTTCAAATTTATCAAAACCGGCGAACAACTTTATCGGGCGATTTCCAAAATCGATTGGAATCAAATTTTCGGGAATGACAAAAGTTTCAGAATTGATGTCAGCGGAAAAAGTGAAGCATTTCGTAATACACAATTTATAGCATTAAAAGCCAAAGATGCCCTTGTGGATCAATTTAGAAAAAACACCGGCAAACGCCCCGACGTCAATATAAAAAATCCCGATATCCGTATCCGTTTGCATTTTGACGCTTGGCGTATGCAAGTATTATTGGACAGCTCGGGAGAATCGCTACACAAGCGCGGATATCGTTCGGCTACCAATTTAGCCCCGATAAACGAAGTGCTGGCGGCTGGAATTGTTAAAATCAGCGGTTGGCAAGCACAAAACAATTTTTTAGACCCGATGTGCGGTTCGGGAACCCTTCCGATAGAAGCCGCAATGCTGGCAATGAATATTCCCGCTTCTATAAACAGGGAAAAATTTGCTTTTATGAATTGGAAAAATTTTGATTCGGATTTATGGAAAATTATCAAAAAAAGCAGTTTTAATAAAATCAAAGACTTACCTACTGGAATAAAGATTAGCGGTTATGACAAAGCTCCGTCGGCGGTTGAAAAATCCATTCAAAATATAAAAAATGCAGGTTTGGAAGATTTTATCAAAATCAAACAAGCGGATTTCTTCAAAACCATAAAACCTGAACAACCTGTAACCCTGATATTTAATCCACCTTATAACGAACGATTGACTATTGATGTGCAGCATTTTTACAAAAAAATAGGCGATACGCTCAAACACCATTACCCCGATACTATTGCGTGGATATTGATGCAAAAGGATGCTTTGAAATGGATTGGCTTACGTCCTTCAAAAAAAATACCTTTATACAACGGAAAAATAGAAGTTCGTATGGCGAAGTTTGAAATGTATTCGGGTAGAAAATGGACTTGAAAAATGCTTGTTTTTATTTTCTACTTTCTTATATGTATTTTTTTATAAACAAAAAGTTGTAATTTTGTTTTATAGTTTAAGTTTTGTTTATGAACGAGTTGCGAATAAATGAAGAAAATATTAAAAATAAAATTTTTATAATTAGAGGTAAGCAAGTTATGTTAGATAATGATCTAGCCGAATTATATGAAGTTTCTACCAAACGATTAAACGAACAAGTAAAACGAAATATTGAAAGATTTCCCGATGACTTTATGTTTAAATTAACCAAAATCGAATGGGATAATTTGAAGTCGCAAATTGCGACATCAAGTTGGGGTGGAAGAAGAAAATTACCGAATGTTTTTACTGAACAAGGAATTTCCGCTTTGTCAGGAGTATTGCATAGCAAAACGGCAATTAAAGTAAATATTGCCATTATGCGTGCCTTTGTGGGTATGCGAAAATTTTTTATGGATAATGCAAGTTTATTTCAACGATTGGATAGATTGGAATTAAAACAATTGGAAACCGAAAATAAGGTTGAGAAAATTATAAATGCAATTGAAAATAACAAAATAAAAACTGATGAAGGAATTTTTTTTGAAGGACAAATATTTGATGCATACGAGTTTGTATCTAAAATAATCAAAAATGCAAAAAAATCTATTATATTAATTGATAATTATATTGATGAAAGTGTTTTAACTTTATTTAGCAAAAATCAAAATATTGATATCAAAATTTACACAAAAAATTTTACTAAACAATTACAATTGGATTTAAAAAAATATAACACTCAATATAAACCAATTGAAATATTTAGATTTGATAAATCACATGACAGATTTATGATTATTGATAATATTGATGTTTATCATTTTGGAGCAAGTTTAAAAGATTTAGGAAAAAGTTGGTTTGCCTTTTCAAAATTTAATATTGAGGCAATAGAAATTTTAGAAAAATTGAGATAAAATTACATACTATCTAAATAATATATGAAAGAATGCAAAAAATAGTTTTATTAACAGGCGCTTCGGGTGGATTGGGAACTGCGATTGCCGAATCTTTGAAAGACAAAGGTTATAAAATTTACGGCACCAGCCGAAAAGATATAACTTCGGATATCTATATTCCCGTGCAAATGGATTTGACAAATGAAGAATCTATAAAAAATGCTGTTCGTTTCGTTATTGAAAAAGAAGGTAAAATAGATATTTTGATAAACAATGCGGGTATCGGTATTACCGGAAGTATCGAAGAAACCGACTTGAATGCCGTGCGTAAAGTTTTTGAAACCAATTTTTTCGGGATGATGCGTATCATTCAGGAAGTTTTGCCTTATATGCGTGAGCAAAAAACGGGAAAAATCATCAATATCAGTTCCATTGCCGGTTATACGGGTTTGCCATATCGCGGCATATATTCCGCTACCAAATCTGCCGTTATGCGAATGACCGAAGCACTCAGTGCCGAATTAAAACCTTTTGGAATAACTGTAGTGGAAGTGGCACCGGGAGATTTTAAAACCCAAATTGCCGAAGGACGAATTTATATGCCATTGGATGAAAAATCCCCGTATTTTGAAGATTACCAACGAATTTTGAAAATGATAGACGAAGAAGTGGAAGCCGGATTGGAACCTGTTGTTTTGGGAAAAAAAATTTATAAAATATTAAACAAAAAACATCCGAAACTTACTT
>JALSPZ010000078.1 GCA_026985675.1 Flavobacteriales bacterium | reverse complement strand
ACAATTTAGGTCAACATATTATAAAGGGATTAATTTCTGCAAAACTGAATGAAAACCCTAACTATGAGGAGTTAAAAAGTTTTTATAAAAATGAGGTTGAAACAAAGTTTAAAGGACATTTTATGTATGATAAATGTATGCAGACAATTATTTTTCTAGATAACCATAGTTTATCAGAATTAAAAACAATAGCAAACCCTATCCGATAATCTTAATTTTTCATACGTTTTTTAGTAAGCATAGAATGAAAATAACAACTCACATAAAACCAATCAACAAACCAACCCAAAACATAGATTGGCATTATACAGATAATCAATTTTCGGTAGATAGCTCATCACCCAAAATAGCAGGAAATAAATTGTATCAAAAAGTGAATGTAAGTAATTTGTATATCTTTGAAAAAACAAATGATGAAAATGTATAAAAATTAAAATAACCATAAAAGATGGGAAAAACAACAAAAATAATAACATTATCAACTATTTTATTCATTATTAATATCCAATCGCAAACCATTGATATAGATAATTTTGCCAAAGGACAAGCTTTTACGCTTGGCGGTAGAATATACTAAACAGGACACTTAATTTTTGTTGCCATTGAGCAAGGTCGAAATGTTCATCGATGGAAAAAGTAAAAAATAAATTTATTTAGGACAGGATTGATTTAGGACAGGATTGTTTTTTCTATAAAAAATTTCTTTACTCAAAATTTACCCCCTTTAATTAAGAAAAATCAACAAATTTGGATATTTTTGTAAATTAATCACTCAATTATGACACAACAAAATCTCACTTATCAAAAACCCGGACAATTTGAAGAAAGTCGTTATGAAAAAATTCATAATGTTATTTTCCCCGATAGAAATTCCGCTTCAAAAATTGTAGCTCGGGAAATTGCTCAAATCATTCGTGATAATGATAAGAAAAATAAAAAAACGGTTTTGGGCTTAGCCACCGGGTCCTCTCCTATCAAAGTTTATGAAGAACTCATACGCTTGCATAAAGAAGAAAATTTGAGTTTTAAAAATGTAATCAGTTTCAATTTGGATGAATATTACCCCATTGAACCGGATGATATCAACAGTTATCATTATTTTATGAATGAATATCTTTTCAAACATATAGATATTCTACCCGAAAACATACATATTCCCAAAGGAAATATCCCATTGGAAAAAGTAAAAGATTTTTGTATTGCTTATGAGAAACAAATAGCGGAAGCCGGTGGTTTGGATTTTCAATTGTTAGGAATCGGACGTTCGGGGCATATCGGATTTAACGAACCCGGTTCTCATAAAAATTCTCGTACCCGTTTGATTACACTTAACCATATTACACGAGTAGATGCCGCTCCGGCTTTTAACGGACTTAAAAATGTGCCGCATAAAGCCATTACTATGGGAATTGCCAGTATTATGCCTGCCAAACGTATTATTTTATTGGCTTGGGGAGAGAAAAAAGCCGATATTATCAAAAGAACTATCGAAGGGGAAATTTCATCGGAGGTTCCTGCAACCTATTTACAATCCCATCCCAATACAACTTTTGTTTTGGATAAAGATGCGGCGCAAAAACTTACACGCATAGATACGCCTTGGTTGGTAAAAGATGTTCAGTGGAACAAAACGCTTAAGAAAAAAGCAGTAGTTTGGTTGAGTAATAAAACCGGAAAATCCATTCTTAAATTGACCGACCAAGATTATAATCTCAATTCCTTGGCCGATTTAATTGCAGCCAAAGGAACTTCTTACGATTTAAATATTGATATTTTCAATGCCCTACAACATACCATAACCGGTTGGCCCGGCGGAAAACCCAATGCCGACGATACCAACAGACCCGAAAGAGCCAATCCCGCAAAAAAACGTGTGATTGTTTTCAGCCCTCATCCCGATGATGATGTAATATCAATGGGTGGAACACTCGATAGGCTAATACAACAAGGACATGAAGTGCATGTAGCTTACCAAACATCGGGAAGTAACGCAGTTACCGATGAGGATGCATTAAAATTTTTGGAAGTATATCAAAATCTGTTTCCAAATAATGAAATTGAAAAAATAATAGATTTTATACATCAAAGAAATCAAACACAGACTGATATTCCCGAATTACGCAAAATCAAAGCCTATATTAGACGTGCAGAAGCATTGGCAGCCGTTAGATTTTTAGATCTTCCTTCCGAAAATGTTCATTTCTTGGATTTACCTTTTTATGACAGACATCCATTGCTTAAAAGAGAAATACAAGCGGATGATGTGGAAATTATGCAAAATTTTATACAGCAAATCAAACCGCATCAAATATTTGCGGCAGGTGATTTAGCCGACCCTCACGGAACCCATAGAATCACTTTTGATTTACTTTTGGATGTATTGAAAAATTTGAAAAACGAAGATTTTATAAAAGATACTCGTGTTTGGTTATACCGTGGAGCTTGGGACGAATTTGAAGTTTATGATATTGAAATGGCTGTCCCGATGAGTCCGGCACAAGTAGAAAGAAAAAAATTGGCTATTTTCTATCACCAAACACAAAAAGATAATGTGATGTTTAAAGGAGAAGACGAACGTGAATTCTGGCAAAGAGTGGAAGAAAGAAATAAACAATTGGCAGAAAAATACCATCAATTGGGCTTTGCCGATTATGAAGCGATGGAAGCATTTAAAGAATTAAAATTTTAAGAAATTATGAGTAAACAAATACAAAACATAGGGATAATGACTTCCGGAGGAGATTCCCCCGGAATGAATGCCGCCATACGAGCAGTAGTGAGAACCGCTGTGTTTTATAAGATGGATCCTTATGGAATTTACAGAGGATATCAGGGATTGATTGAAGGAGATATCGAACGTTTTACCGCTAGAAAAGTAAGTAATATTATCAATCGTGGCGGAACCATTTTAAAGACTGCACGTTCACAAGAATTTAGAACGGTTGAGGGAAGAAAAAAAGCTTATGAACAACTCAAAAAACATCATATTGATGCTTTGGTTGTAATCGGTGGAGACGGTTCGTTTACCGGAGCACAAGTTTTTAGTGAAGAATTTAATTTTCCGGTGATTGGCATTCCCGCTACTATTGATAATGATATTTTCGGAACGGATTTTTCCATTGGTTTTGATACGGCAAGCAACACCGCAACCGAAGCCATAGACAAAATCAGAGATACCGCAAGCTCTCACGACAGATTGTTTTTTATCGAAGTAATGGGGCGTAATGCAGGTTTTTTGGCTTTGTATAGCGGTATCGCAGGTGGAGCGGAAGAAATTTTAATCCCCGAAGAAAATATCGGAATTGACAAATTGGTAGAATCTTTAAGAAGAAGTAAACGAGCTGGAAAAACCAGTAGTATTGTAGTGGTTGCCGAAGGCGATAAAACCGGTAAAAATGTTTTTGAATTAGCAAAATATGTCGATGATAATCTCAAAGAATATGAATCTCGTGTAGTAATTGTAGGTCATATACAACGTGGAGGAAGCCCTACAACTTTTGATAGGGTATTAGCCAGTCGATTGGGTGTAAAAGCTGTTGAAGTTCTTTTGGATGGACAAAAGGGGTTAATGGTCGGATATAAAAATAATAAAGTGGAAGTTACTTCATTAAAAGATGCTATCAATTTAAAACGCGAAATAAATAAAGAATTATTATATATAGTTGATATTTTAACTACTTAAAAACAAATAATTATTTTACTTTTGTAAAACTTTAAAAAAATAAAATCATGAAAAAAATAAAAATAGGAATTAACGGTTTTGGCCGTATCGGACGTCTAGCTTTTCGGGCCGCTTCAAAGAATCCGGCTGTTGAAGTAGTAGCCATAAACGATTTGTTAGATACCGATTATTTGGCTTATCTATTAAAATACGATTCGGTTCACGGAAGATTTGACGGAAGCGTAGAAGTCGATGGAGATTATATGATTGTAAACGGAGTAA
>JALSPZ010000077.1 GCA_026985675.1 Flavobacteriales bacterium | reverse complement strand
TACAATGCGCTGTCACATCGAGTGATTTTTTGAGTGAGCGAATAAAAATTGTATTGAGATGCTTTGTTATTAAAGAGTTCTCGATACATTTTTACCTCCTATGTCGGTAAAAACACTCGAACTGACATTACGTTGTTTTACAATGCGCTGTCACATCGAGTGATTTTTATGAGTGAGCGAATAAAAATTGTATCGAGATGCTTTGTTATTAAAGAGTTCTCGATACAAGTTCTCGATACAAAAATACTCCTATCGTCGTATTTTCACTCGAACTGACATGGTTCTCGATACATTTTTACCTCCTACGTCGGTAAAAACACTCGAACTGACTTAGCGTAAATTTACAATGCGCTGTCACATCGAGTGATTTTTTGAGTATGCGAAAAAAATTGTATCGAGATGTATATATAATTAATTCAACCGATTTTCTTTTTACAAATTATTATTTTTTATTCTACATTTGTATTTTAAACAGGAATTATGAGCAAACAAAAAAAATTTTCGGATTTTTCGGATTTAGCCAAACATATTTTTGAACAAAATCCCGATTATGTTCCCGAACCGGAAAAAGAAAAAGAATTTGAAACGGACCCGAAAGAACAATATTTGGAGGCGCATTTTTCCAAAAAAGGACGTGGCGGAAAGACAGTTACCGTTATCAAAGGTTTTGAAGGGAGTATTCAAGAGCTCAAAAAATTGGCTAAAGAACTCAAAAACACAATCGGAGTCGGCGGCAGTGTCAAAGACGGTGAAATTATCATTCAGGGAAATAACCGTGATAAAGTGGTGGAAATTTTACAAGCCAAAGGTTTTAAGGTGAAGAAAGTGGGGGGATAATCATAAGAAAATAAATAATGAAAAAAATATCATTAATATTATCAGGTGGCGGTGCCAGAGGAATTGCTCATATTGGCGTAATAAATTATTTGGAAAGCAAAGGCTATGTTATTGAAAATGTTGCAGGAACTTCAATGGGGGCAATAGTAGGTGCCATTTATTCTGCCGGAAAATTAAAAGAGTTTGAAAATTTCTTACTTAATTTGGATGCTAAAACCATTATTAAACTACTCGACTTTTCATTAAATCGTCCCGGAATTATCGAAGGAAAAAAAATTCTTAAAAAACTAAAAGAGTTTTTACCGGTGGATTCCATCGAAAAATTAAATAAAAATTTTCTATGTATTGCCACGGACTTATATAATCAAAAAGAACTGGTTTGGAAATCGGGAGATCTTTTAACAGCTGTTCATTCTTCATTTGCTATTCCTTTTGTTTTTGATCCGGTTCAATTTCAGGAAAAATTTTTAGTAGATGGCGGAGTGGTTAATAATATCCCTCTTAATCATATCAATTGTGAACTAATGACGGTTGCCGTATGTGCCAATGCATCCATTGGTATGGATATTTTACCGCCGGATATTTTACAACCGCAAAAGAAATACAAGGAGAAAAAAAGTATTATAGAGACCTATTTAAATAAATTTCTTAAAAAGAAAAAAGATGAAAAGTCTCCGGGATATTATGATATTTTAGATCAAACCCTTCACCTGATGATTGAACAAAATTCCAAAAATATTATCAATAACTATCCACCGGATTATCTGATAGAAATTCCTAGAAAGATTGCAGGAACTTTTGATTTTTTAAAAGCCCGGCAATTGATAAAAGCCGGTGAATATTTAGCAGAAAAAGCTATTCCATAAAAAAATCGGTGAGTTAGGCACCGATTTTTTTAAAGATTCTTAAAAGATTTATTTCAAACGCACTTTTTCAATTTCTTCAAAAGTTTCGGGGTTAATTACTTCCAAATCAATATGTTGTCCATCCACAGTAAAAATCATTAAGGCATATAAAGTAGAAAACTTTTTAACCGAAGATGTCCAAGGCAGTTTTTCCAATGAATAATAAGGCGCTCCGGCACTTCCATTGGTAATTTGAATAAACGGACGTTTGAATTTCAATCTTTTTCCTGTCCAATTTTCAGGGTATATTTTAGTGTTATTATCTACAACCAAACGGCTGTAGTTATGTTCGTCACCGGTAAGCAAAGCAACAAATTTGGAACTTTTATTGACTAATAAATCCAAAAATTCGTCTCTTCGTTCAATAATTCCTTTTTCCACCGGTTTCCCCGCTACATAAGGACGAATTTCATTATTTCCCTTATACCACATATCATCTCCCGAATGTCCTGCATTGGGAAAAGCCGGAGTATGTAGGGTTACGATTATGTGGTCAATATCCTTATCATTTTCGTATTTTTCCAAAGTTTTCTTTAACCATTTCAATTGATTATCCATAATATATCCGTGCACATTTCCAGAAGTCAATGGGATATCTTTGGTGGAAGATGCATACCAATAATTGGAATTCATCACAATTACTGCCAAATTTCCATAAGTATAATCATAAACCGTTTCGTTATAAGGAGGAAAATCTATTGTTCTTTTGGAAGGGTCATAAACTGCTCCGTCTTCAGATGTTAAATCGCTTTTGGGAAGCGTAAAATTTTTAGCAAAAACAGCTTCTTGACTTTGTGTTTCAAACGGAAAACGATCAACAAAAATATGTCCGAGATAAAAACTATGTCCTTTGTATCCGTCCCGTTTAAAAATACGCTCAACATTTTCATGATTTCCTACGCCAATGAAAACCGGTTTATTTTGCCAAAAATTTTCAATGGTATGTTTCCAATTCATATATTCCAAGTTCATTTCGTCGGGGCTACCGGAATATCCGTTTATCATATCGCCGGTAAATTGGAAAAAAGAAACATTTCTGTGATTAGCGTAATTGAAAATTTTTCCTACTACATAAGCATTAGTTCCATATAAATTTCTTTCACCGCCACCGTTTCCTGCTCTACTATCCGAAGCATAAGCAAACGTAAAAGGACTTCTGCAACCTTTTTTCGGTTTGGTTTTAAAACTATATGTTTCTTTCCAGTCGCCATAAAGCACCGTATATTGATACTCGGTTCCGGGTTTTAAACTTGAGATTTGGATTTCGTGTTCGGTTAAAGGCACAATATCCGAATAGACCTCCTCTCCTACTTTAACTTGCATCATTACGGGTTTATCCGTTTTCATACTAATGGTAACGCCATCCTCACGGGGTAAAGTAACGAACGGTCCTTCAATTAGTGTAACATCCGGTGTAAATCCTTTTTCTTTATCCCATTTCAAATTTACTTTCCCATCAAATATAATTTGTCCTTTTTCATTAATATAACGATATCCCAATTGTAATTTTCCAGTATTTTCCCAATCGACGAAATCATATTTTCCTTTTAATCTGACTACCGGGATTTTTGCTTTTCCGTTTTTTACTTTGGCTGTCCGTTTAAAGAATATGGGAGCGGGATATTTTACTCCTTCAGTTTTTATCAATCCGTAAACCAATGTTCCGTTGATATCGGGATTTTTAAAATCAAATACAACGCCTTCTTTATCACCTGTTTTTTCTGCTTCAACTATTCGGGAATAAGTATAAAGCGGATTTACTTTTTCTTCGGGATGAAAAAGTTTCCCGTCTTTTATACCCAATATTCCCTTCTGATATTTGATATTTGAATATGATTTGGGGATTCTTATTTTCTGTGCTGAAATAGAATAACTTATTAAAAAGGTTAGTAAAATGGAAGTAAAACTGTATTTTTTCATATGATATAATTTTTGCAGTCAAAATTAGTTCAATTTTTTTTTATTTATTCAAAAATAAGCGTTAATTTCGTATTAAAATTAAAAATAAAATTATGAACGCTTATATTTTACCATTAGGAGTAATAGGACCGCAACAATTGATATTGATAGTAATCATAGTATTATTATTGTTTGGCGGCAAAAAGATCCCCGAATTGATGAGCGGTTTGGGAAAAGGCATCAAAGAATTCAAAAAAGCTACATCGGAAGAAGACGACAAACCAAAAGAAAACATAGAAAAAAAGGAAGATTAAAATCTTCCTTTATTTTTTTAATTTCATAGTTTTTAGAATAGCTTCCAGTTGCACCATATAATCTCTTTTATCCAAAGCCGGCGCATAAACAAAACCTTCTCCTACAATAGCTCTGTTGTGTTTTTTATCTATCAAAGTATAATTGATATAAGGACCACCCATAAAATCATTTTCCATATCCCAAAGTCCTCTGGTTTCTATTGCAGATAAATTGCCTATTTTCAATAGATTTTGCGAAGGTGAAATCCCTTTTACCGTTTTCATATAACTGGAATCGATAGCACCTGGAATATATTTAGCTCCTATGGAATCCCTGTAATGCGTTACCCAATTTCGTTGTTTTTGCATATCATTTTTTAATGGAACTTCATACAATAGGATATCTTGTTCGCCGTTTTTAATGTCTCTTCTAAACCAGAAAAAACCTTTTTGATGATCCACTAAAACAAAGAAATCCGGAATTTCTATGCTAATGCCTAACTCTTTTTCTATGTCACTATTATCTCTTAAAGCTTTCCTATGATGTTCTTGCAATAAACGGATTTCAAAATTATATATTTTATCTACGATTTCTTTGGCATGTTCGGAAATAATCTTTTTTAAATCTTCTTCATTTTTACCTTCTATTTCTACTATTAATTGTGGAGAAGCATATCGATCGGTAAAGTATTGAATTTTATTCTCATTTCCGGTTTTAACCACAACAATGGTTTTCATTTTTTTATAAGAACCGGTAAATAAATCCGGTGAAGCTTGATTGATGGTAAATAGAGGTTCTGACTGGGGCAAATCAGGAAATTCGGGAGTAAAATATTTTCTGATGGTATCCCCCAAAGCACCTTTCCATTGTTTGTCATTAATAATTAACAAAAGATGATTGACCTTACCATGGGATTCAGGTAAAACTTTGTTGTAATCATCTTTGCAAGAAGAGAAATTTATCAAAAGAAAAATGCTTACTAAAAAATATACTATTTTTTTCATGTATTTAAAATTTTGTAATTTATTAATCTTGAAGCAACTCCAAAATTCCTACACAGATGGAAACGCTTCACTCTTACATAAATTTTTTGATTGATAGAATTTATGTTCGTTTCGTAATTGTTTTTTAATATGCGTATCAAAAATTATACCTGTTGAAGTTAAGATTTAATAATTTTTAATTTCATTCCGGGTTTAAGTTTATCTTTTATTTTCAAGTTATTCCATTTTCTTATTTCGGAAACCGTAATTTGATATTTTCTGGAAATATTCCATAGTGTATCACCCGGCTTAACTTGATAAGTTATTGTTTTTTTTCCTTTTAATGCATTTTTAATTTTTTTTCTATTTTTATTATATGATTTAAAAGATTGAGCCACAGCATGTCTCGAATAAATTTTAAGTTTTTGTCCAATTCTCAACCGGCTGGAACGCAAACCATTCCAACGTTTAATTTTAGAAACGCTCACATGGTATTTTCTGGCAATTTTTCCTAAATAATCTCCTTGACGAACCCTGTAAATCACATAATTATTAAACTTATAAAATTTAGGTAAAGGCTTTTCTTTTTTATCTAATTCCTTTTTGGCATAAGTATAAATAAGATTTTCATTATTGACAAAAACTCCTGCCAAATTTACAGGTAATTTCAAAGCATAATTTTTATCCTTGATATAAGGAATAATATCCAATTTATATTGTGGATTCAAAAACTCAAGTTCATCGATTTTTATTTTTAACAATTTGGAAATTTGATCAAACGTAAGGGTTTGTTTAACTTGAATGGTATCGGTTAAAATATATTTCAAATTCAATGATGAATCCGGTTCCAAGCCATATTCTTTTGCGTATTCACCCAAGAAAAGGGTAGCTTGAAAAAGCGGAACATAACCTGCGGTTTCGCGTGGCAGATAAGGTCTTATATTCCAATAATTTGTATAACCGCCCGAACGTCTGATGGCTTTGGTTACATTCCCAGCTCCCGAATTATAAGCCGCCAAAACCAAATTCCAATCTTTGAAAATTTTATACAGATCCTGCATATGCTTGCAAGCCGCTTCAGTGGATTTTAAAGGATCAAAGCGTTCATCTACATAATTATTGATTTCCAATCCATACATCTTTCCGGTAGAATACATAAATTGCCAAAGACCACCGGCACCGGCAGGCGAAACAGCTCTTGGATTTAAAGCCGATTCCACAATTGCCAAATATTTCATTTCCAATGGAATATCATACTTTGCTAACTTTTCCTCGAACAACGGAAAATAATAATGTGCAATTGAAAATAATCTTTTTAAACTTTTTTTACGATTTTTAAGAAAAACTTTGATCGTTCGTTCCAAAGCCGGATGATAAACTATCTCCAATTGTGTCTTTTGATTAAGTATTTCCAATTGTTTTTTTAATTTTACCGAATCCAATTTCACAAAATCCGATAAGGAATCCTGTTGAGTGAGCTCGTTTATACTATCAAACAAAACCGGCTGATATAAACTATAATACCATAAACTATCCATAGCTTTGGCGCGCGGCAAATCTCTCAAAATCATCTCTTCAATAGCGGATATATCCAATGTATCCAATTTTTTTTCACTATTCAAATTTGCAGAGATTTCAACTGTCTTCATTCCTTTTTTAACCTTATCTCTTGCAAGACGTTTATAAATCGGAATTCCATTGATTGTATCCACACAAACCAAAACACTATCTTTGATTTTAGAGAGGTTGTTTTGCTGTGCTTTTATTGAAAAAAAACTAAATAAAATTATATAAATAAATACTTTTCTCATCTAAACTTTTTTGTTATTTTACTTTAAAGCTTCCAAAGCCGGTAATTTTTTACCCGCCAACATATCCAATAATACTCCTCCACCGGTTGAAATATAACTAATTTTATTTTCCAATCCCAATTTTTGCACGGCAGCAACAGAATCTCCACCACCAACTAATGAATAAGCACCTTTTTCTGTAGCTTTTCCAATGGCTTTTCCTATTCCTTCTGTTCCTTTGGCAAATTTTTCAAATTCAAAAACACCGGCAGGCCCATTCCATATAATAGTTTTAGAATTTTCTATGATTTGAGAGATATTTTTCAAAGTTTCGGGACCAATATCCAAACCCTGCCAACCGTAAGGAATTTTATCTGCCGGAACTATCTGTATTTGTGCATCCGGACTAAAAGCATCAGCCACAACAAAGTCAACCGGTAATATAAGATTAACACCTTTATTTTTAGCTTCCTCCATGATTTCCTTTGCAACATCAATCTTATCATCTTCAACGATTGAATCACCAATTTTATTGCCAAGTGCTTTTAAAAAAGTATAAGCCATTCCTCCGACAATTATAAGGTTATCTACTTTGTTCAATAAATTTTTAATTACATCTATTTTGGAAGAAACTTTGGCACCACCAATAATTGCCGTTATCGGTTTTTCTCCTTCATTCAAAGCTTTATTTATACTTTTAACCTCTTGTTCCATCAACTTTCCCAAAGCTTTGTGATCTTTATCGAAATAATGGGCAACTATTGCAGTAGAAGCATGTGCACGATGAGCGGTTCCGAAAGCATCATTGACATAAATTTCTCCATTTTTAGCCAATTCTTTGGCAAAATTTTCATCTCCTTTGGTTTCTTCGGGATAAAAACGTAAATTTTCCAAAAGAATTATTTCACCTGGCTTTAAGTTATTTATGGCTTTAACTACTTTGTCTCCTATTACATCATCTACAAATTTTACTTCTTTATCTAGAACTCTTTCGACTTCAGGGACTATAATCTGCATTGATAGTTTTTCATTCTTTCCTTTGGGACGTCCTCTATGACTCATTAATACAACTGAACCGCCTTCCTTTAAAATTTTATTAATGGTTGGGAGCGCAGCTTTTATACGTGTATTATCGGTAACTTTATCATTTTCCACAGGGACGTTAAAATCCACCCTGACCAAAGCTTTTTTATTTTCGAAATTTATATCATTTAATGTTTTCATCATCTATATTTTTATACAAAAATACAACAATCTCATCGTATAAAAAAAGCCGCAAAAGCGGCTCAATAAAAAATTTTGTTAAATACTTATTAATAAATCAGGTTTCTTTTATCTTCGATCTCATTGGCTTTTTTCAAAGCTTTTGTAACTTTGTTATTGATACCTGCTTCTCGTTGTTTTTTCAATTGTTCAACATAAGGAATATAATTCTTGATATCTTCGGCTTTGATTACTTTAAGGGTTTGAACAACGTAAACCGCTCTATTTCCATCTATTGGCGAAGAAATTGTTTTGGGCTCCAATACAAAAGCAATTGCTACAACTTTCGGTTCTCTTCCAAATCCTGGTATAATGGGATTTTTTAATGTAACGCCAGTAGCAGTTCCAAGTTTGGCTTTCGCATTTTTAGCGATTTCTTCCAAAGTACCACCGGTCATTTTTTTCTTAATTATTTCTGCTTTTTTTTCTTTAATTAAGATAGGTTTTATTAATGCAGAAGCTTCTTCCGGACTCATCAATCCTTTATTATGTTTTCCGGTAAGTTTCACTATAACATAACCCTTGTTTAAATCAAATTTGTTGATATCACCAATTTTTCTATCTTTTTCATAAAGCCATTTTATAACAGGTCTATTGATGCCTAATCCGGGAATATTATCTTCAAAACGTCCAATTTTTCTAACAGGCTTCGGTGTATAACCTTTTTCTTTGAAAAATTTATCAAAATCGTCAGCTTGCATGGCTTCCGAAGTCATTTTAGAAACGTCTCCAAAAATTTTATTTTCAGTTTTTTCGGTGGGTTCTACATTTTTGATTATTGATATCATTTTAACTGCTTTTTCAGGTGCAGTTAATTCATTAATTTTAATAACATGGTATCCAAAATTTGTTTTAACCACTCCGATTTTTCCTTTTTTCCCATTGAAGACAAAATCATTAAACTCCGGAACCATTCTTCCGTAAGTAAACCATCCCAAATCACCTCCTTTTGTTTTAGTAGGACCATCTGAATATTTTTTAGCTATATCTGCAAATTTAGCAGGGTTTCTTTTAACTACCTTTAATAAACTATCTGCCATTTTCTTCGCCTGTTCTTCTGTTCGGTTAACATCAGGATTAGCTCTTAAAGCTCCTTTATAAGCAATCAAAATATGGGAAGCTTTTGCTGAATCCGGAATTTTTTTGGTTTCCAATACTTTCGACAAATATACTTGTTCGCCAACTTTATAAGGACCGAAGACATCACCTGCATTCATTTGTATCAATGTATCGGCAAATTCTTTGGGTAATTCATTTTTAAAATAAAAACGTGCAGGTACATTTACATCGGAATGTTCTGCAACAAAATCTTCCGGTTTATCAGTATTTTTGAAGCCTTTTTTTACTATTGTTTGTTTAGTAGCTTTATCAAAAACCTCTCTGTCCTTTATAAGATTTTTTAAATCATTCTCAATTGTTTTAAAATCATCTGTGGAGGGTTTTATCGGAATAAAAACATATTCCATATCCCTACTTTCTTCCATTTTATATTGGTCAGGATGTGATTTTATATAAGCTTCAATATCACTTTTGCTAACATTGACCAAAGAGTCAGGAACAGTATTATATGGAACGGCTGCATATCTAAAATCAACAGCATCATTTTCAAAATGATATAGCCACTCACCTTCTTTCAAAGTCGGATTGATAGATGCTTTAACCAAATCCATATAAATTTTTTCCTTTTCGGCTTCAATTAAATTGTTTTCAAATCTTTTCCATCCCAAATAAGCGTCAGGATTACTTTTTTGAGATTTTTCTATATTTTCGATGTAATCCAACAAAGCATTTTCATCAAAAATACCTTGTTGATTAGTGAAAGCTTGTTTGATTGAAGGATTATTGACAATTAATTCTCTTAACCGATCTTTTCCTACTTTAATTCCTAACTTTTCATATTGATTATTAAGGACTGCCTCTTTTATCACTTGATCCCATACAGCTTTCATGGCTTGCATATTGCTTAATCGAGGATTTTGTTTTTGTAAAAGCGCCACTCTTTGCTGAAATTCTCTCGTAGGAATACTTTTGTCCCCTACTTCTGCTATCACACTGCTATTACCTGTTCCTATTTTGGATGAATTTTTAATAAGTCCTTGAATAACAAAGGCAAATAAAGCCAAAGCAATAATTCCTATTAAAACTCCCGATCTTCTTTGTATTTGTCCTAAAATTGCCATTTTAATAATATTTAGTTTACTTTCATTTTCGTTAGTTTGCGAAAATACAAACTATTCTTAAAAAAAGAAAACTTTTTGGTAAATTTTTGTTATTTGAAGTTTTATTACTTCATACCCAATTTGAAACTCAAAAATTTAAAAATATTTAGCCGGACGACAACGTTCGTTTTTAGAAAAATCATAACGAAACATTATTTCATGTGAACCCCAACTATCATGACGTAATTCGGTTAAAGTATAATCGTAAGAATATCCGATAGAAAATTGTTGTGTCAAAAATAATTGGAAAAGCCCGGTTATAGCATCCTGATAACGGTATCCTACACCAAAACCCCACCTTTCATAATAGACATTGGTTGAAATATCAATAGATAAAGGAGCATTAGGTAAATATCTAATGATAAAAGCCGGTTTTATTTTTATCACTTCATCCAGATCAAAAATATAACCTCCCATTAGGAAATAATCCCTAACCAATTCGGCTTTCCCTACACTATTCGGATCCAATTTCGGTTGTAATAATCTGGGAGCGGAAATTCCTAGATATCCATTATAAGAATAATAATAAAGTCCAACACCTACATTAGGAAAAAACTGATTATCCAAAGAATAGATTTGCGGGTCTCCGGAATCATAAGCATCTTTTTTGGTCCAATCGATATTCATCAAATTAAAACCGGCTCGAATTCCAAAACTCAAACGGGTTTCGAAACTTACATCCACCTGATAAGAATAATTGATATAAGCCATAGTTTGTTGGATGGGTCCGATTACATCGTTAGTTAGTGTCAAGCCTAATCCCATATTTTCAAAAATCGGTCCATGTAAAGAAAGTGTAGCGGTTTTCGGAGAATCTTCCACTCCCAACCACTGCATTCTTCCCATTCCTACAAACACAAAACCTTCTTTGGTTCCCGCATAAGCAGCATTAACAGCCAAAGGATTATACATGTTTTGAGAAAACATTGGCGATTGCTGTGCATTTAACTCTCGTAAGTTAAATAATATAGCAACAATTGATAGAATTTTTACAAATAATTTGTTTAATTTCATTTGAAAATTTTTTTTATTTATTTAAATAAACCGAACCGGTAAATATTTTGTCAATATTTCCATCTCCCAAATCTATAACATAATAATAGACGCCTACCGGTAATTCCTTATCGTTATCATACATATTTGTGCCCTTCCAGTAATTGTCTGTATTATTATATCCATAAGCCGTAAATACCAAATTACCCCAACGATTGTATATACGAACTTGATTATCAGGAAAACTTTCGATTCCTATTATTCTGAAGAAATCATTTAATCCATCTGCATTAGGTGTCAAAATTTCAAAAGGAATAATATTAGCCGTTTTAACTATCGTAGGATCATCAGGTTCACCGTCTCCTTCAACATCCACATCATTATCATTGTTGGGATCATCGGAAATATCGGAAATTTGATAACCGTTAGGGTCTTTACCCGTTACGGTGGCAGTATTTATTACAAAACCGTTTTCTATATCATTTTGAGTAATAAAATAGGTCGCTGTAAAATTATGAGCATTTGTTTCGCCTGCTTCCAAATTAAATGCTCCTCCAACGACAGGAATCAATGGATCCTGAACCTGAATGTCATGAATGGTAACATTTCCTGTATTTTTAACAATGAAAGAATAGGTTATGGTTTCACCCACATCTGCTAATCCGTCACCATTTTCATCATTAAACACACCTGTTTTTAACAATTCCAATTGTTTTACTTGAGGAATTGGCGTGTGGGTAATATCATCAGGTTCTCCATCACCTTCAATATCAACATCTGTTGGATCATTTGGATCATCTGAAACATCGGAAAGCGTAGTACCGGAAGGATTAGAACCTACAACAATAGCTCGGTTATCTACAAATCCGTTATCTATCATATTTTGTGTCAATATAAGGTCGGCATAATAAACCCAAATCTCATCTGTATTAAGCATTCCGTCTCCGTTAACATCACCACTTTGATATATTATATTTCCATTAAGTAGTGGATCTGAAATATTAATATTACTAATAGTTTGACGACCGGTATTGTAAAGTTCAAAAATATATTGAATTTTTTCTCCCGGCATGGGCTGATCCGGATCAACCGAAATTATAATACCATGCTTTTTCAATTCAAAATCATATTGTTTAACAAGAAATGTAATAGTTGGATCTTCATTTCCTATCGGAGATAAAGGATCTGCATCATCGGAAAGAACAGTATAAGTAACCCCATCTTTAACAACAGTTACGATTGCTTGATTTTCAACTTTCTCATTGTCAATATCTTGTTGGGTAACCGTATGTACGGCTTGTATGGTAACGGATTGACCCGGTCCTATAATTGATATAGGAAGAGGCGACATAATAAAGGCATTGGGATCATTTACATCAACCGATACCAAACTCACATTTCCCGTATTAGTTATTACAATATCATAATTTATAGGATCTCCTACTACCAAGTTTTGAGGAACATATTGTAAACCATCATCTTTGGTTACTGTATAAGTAATATGCTGTGTAATGTGAGTAATCGTCGGATCATCAGGGCCTGGAGGGGACATTTGATCTGTATCATCGGAAAGATCAATCACATCTGCATTGTTAAATACACTTTGAGCTATTGCTTGATTTTCAACCATTCCAGCATCAATATCTTGTTGCGTTACTTGGTGAACAGCAGTTAAAGTGGCAGTTTCTCCAGGCAATAATTGATTGATTAAATTATTACCGGTTATCTGAGCATTTTGGTCACTTACAAAAATATTATTTAAAGTGACATTTCCAGAATTCTCAACAACAATTGTATAATTAATTAAATTACCAACATTTAAATTTTGATCACTATAAGGAAAATTATCATCTTTAGTTACGGTTAATTCCGGAATTTGAACCAGACTAGTAACCGTAGCATCATTACCTACTCCGGGTGTAGGAGAATCCGGATCATTATCATCAGAAATATCCGAATATAAAACTCCGTTAAATGTTGTCTTAACTGTAGCAGAATTGATAATTTGTCCGGTGTCAATATCCGCTTGAGTAACTGTATGTTGTGCATGAATAGTTACCGAAGCATCAGGTGCAATAGTTGCAATGGGGACACCACCTTGAATATTAGCATTACTATCGGTTACATTGATATTGGTAAATGTAACATTTCCGGTATTAATTACGATTATATTATAATCAATGATTGTTCCGACAGTTAAAAGTTGAGGATCATAGGGTAATTGATCATCTTTAACCACTTCGATACTAGGATGTTGAGCAATTAAGGTAACCGTAGGATCATCTCCAACACCGGGTGTAGAAGAATCCGGATCCAAATCGTCGGAAACATCTGAGATTATTTGACTAGCAAAAGTAGTGGTTGCTTCTGCCGAATTCACTATTTGACCTGCATCAATATCAGCTTGTGTAACAGTATGTGTCAATGTAATTTGCTCGGATTGACCAATTTCCAATAAAGGAATAGTTGTTACCTGGGGCTCGGCATTATAATCTGTCAAATTTATATCGGTTAATGTAATATTTCCGGTATTGGAAACAGTAACCGTATAAGTAATTACATCACCAACTTCCAATTCTTGCGGTATCAATTGGAGATTGTCATCTTTGGTTACTTCTATACCGGGATGTGCTACAATAGATGTAACGGTTGGATCGTCAGGTCCCGGAGGAGATAAAGGATCCAAATCATCTGATAGATCTTGATATTGTTGATTTTGGTAAGTAAATGTACCTACGGCTTGATTTATTATCTGAGTAGCATCAATATCAGCTTGTGTAACGATATGGTCAGCCAACACAACAGCTTGATCTCCCGGAGCTAAATTATGTATCGGTGTCCCTGAAAGTATGACAGCATTATCATCGGTAACGTCAATTTGTCCCAAAGTAATATTTCCGGTATTTTCTACAATTATTTGATAGTGAATAACATCTCCTACTGCCAAATTTTGTGCCGAATAGGGCAGTTGGTCTGTCTTGTATAAAGTAACACCCGGATTTTGAATTAAAAACGTCAGTGTAGGATCATCGTCTCCACCCGGCGAGAAAGGATCGGTATCGTCCGACACATCGGAAATATCTACACCATTGAAACTTGTAGTTATTGTAGCCGAGTTTGAAACTACACCTGCATCCAAATCCGCTTGAGTTATGGTATGGGTTGCAACTAAAGTTTCACTTTGTCCCGGTGCCAAACTAACAATAGTATTGGCTCCGGTGAAGGTGGCGTTATCATCTGTTACGGTTAAAACATTTAAAGTAACATTTCCCGTATTGGTTGCTTCAATATGATAAGTTATTACATCATTCAATTGCATATTATGCGGATTGTATGACAATTGATCATCTTTGGTTAAAACAACTTCGGGATTTTGTTCCAAGAATGTTAGGGTAGGATCGTCCCCGGTACCGGGTGTCGGAGAATCCGGGTCGGTATCGTCCGAAACATCTTGATAAATTACATTATTGAAAGTTGTTTGAGCCGTAGCAGAATTGGAAACTACTCCGGCATCCAAGTCTGCTTGCGTAATCGTATGTTGAGCAATAACAACTTGTGTGCTACCCGGTGCAATACTTACAATCGGGTTACCATTCGGAATTACTGCATTAGGATCAATGATATTAATATTGGTAAGGGTAACATTACCTGTATTTTTAACGTAAATTCTATAAGTAATGATATCATTTAACTCCATATAATGCGGAACATAGTTCAATTGATCATCCTTGGTTACTTCCATTGAAGGATTTTGAACAATATGAGTAACAGTAGGATCATCATCTCCGGAAGGAGAAGCAACATCGGTATCATCGGATAAATCCGTTACCTGTGTACTTCCGAATAGAGTAGTTCCAACAGCCTGATTGGATACTTGTCCAGCATCAATATCCGCTTGTGTTACGGTATGAGTCG
>JALSPZ010000076.1 GCA_026985675.1 Flavobacteriales bacterium | reverse complement strand
CAAAGAAGGAAATACCAAAGAAGGAGGCTTCCATTTGTTTAGAGTGTTTAGAGGGTTGCCTAAAAATCACGCGCTTATCAAATTTTTAAGTGAAGAAGGAATGAAACAATTGCTTCAAAAAACCGAAGCAAAATATATGGAAAACAATAACGCCTTGATGCCGGAAATTGACAAGGAATTGTTGTTTACCATTGATGAAAAAAATAATTCCATTGAATTGACGGATAAAGGAGTAGAATTTCTTTCCAAATATACTACGCCTGATTTCTTTATTTTGCCTAATATCAGTGAAGAGATTGGTAAAATTGATAATTCCGATGATGACGAATTTGAAAAAAACAAAAAGAAAGATCAACTTTTCCGTGAATATGCCGCCAAAAGCGAGCGTTTGCATACGCTTAATCAATTGTTGAAGGCTTATACCTTGTTTGAAAAAGATGTGGAATATGTGGTAATGGACGGGCAAGTAAAAATCGTTGATGAGCAAACCGGTCGTATAATGGATGGAAGACGTTATTCCGACGGATTACATCAAGCAATTGAAGCCAAAGAAAACGTAAAAATCGAAGATGCTACGCAGACTTATGCCACCATTACCTTGCAGAACTTTTTCCGGATGTATCGTAAATTAGCCGGTATGACGGGAACGGCAATCACCGAAGCAGGCGAATTTTGGGATATTTATAAATTGGATGTAGTGGAAATCCCGACAAACAAACCTTTGGCGAGGATTGATAAAGACGATTTGATTTATAAAACCAAACGTGAAAAATACAATGCGATTATCAGAGAAATACAAGCATTGGTAAAACAGGGACGCCCCGTATTGGTAGGGACTACTTCGGTAGAAACTTCCGAACTATTGAGCAAAATGTTACATTATGTAAAAATACCGCATAATGTATTGAATGCAAAGCAACATAAACGGGAAGCTGAAATTGTAGCCGAAGCCGGAAAACCGGGAGTAGTAACCATTGCCACAAATATGGCAGGTAGGGGAACGGATATTAAAATAACGGATGAAGTGAAAAAAGCCGGTGGATTGGCAATCATTGGGACCGAACGACACGATTCCAGACGGGTCGATCGACAACTTCGTGGTCGTGCAGGACGACAAGGAGATCCTGGTTCGTCGCAGTTTTATGTTTCATTGGAAGATAATTTGATGCGACTTTTCGGCTCCGAAAAGATTGCTAAAATTATGGATAGAATGGGAATGAAGGAAGGCGATGTTATTCAACATCCTATGATATCCAAATCCATTGAAAGAGCACAAAAGAAAGTAGAGGAGAACAATTTCGGTATTCGTAAACGTTTGTTGGAATACGATGATGTGATGAATGCCCAAAGAGAATTGGTTTACAAAAGAAGACGACACGCATTGGAAGGTGAACGTTTGAAAGTGGATATTGCCAATATGATTTTTGAAGCCGCCGAAACCATTGTGGAACAAACCAAACCCAATAAAGATTTCGATTTGTTCAAAGAAGAGCTTATCAAAACTTTTGCCATCAGTTCCCCGGTAACCAAAGAAGAATTTTTGGCTTGGGATAATCAAAAATTGGTGGATAAAATTTATGAAGAAGCTACACGTCATTACAAAGAAAAAATGGAGCGAACCGCTCAATTGGCTTTTCCTGTTATCAAACAAGTATATTTGAATGAAGGCGACCGATATAAGAAAATCGTTGTTCCGTTTACAGACGGCACTAAGGAACTGAAAGTAACAACTGATTTAAAAGAAGCTTATGAATCCCAAGGAGAGATATTGGTCAATGATTTTGAAAAAAATATCACTTTGGCGATTATCGATGAGGCTTGGAAAGAACATTTACATAAAATGGATCAATTGAAAACTTCGGTTCAAATGGCATCTTACGAACAAAAAGACCCGATATTGATTTATAAATTTGAAGCTTTTGAATTGTTCCGCAGTATGTTGGATAAGATAAACAAAGAAGTTTTGTCGTTCTTATTTAAAGGAGATTTACCTTCACAAGATGCCAATCAGGTGCAGGAAGCACGCGCACCCCGCAAAACCAAGCCTAGATATACCGAAAGCAGAACCGATAATATTCCATCTTTGGAAGAGATGGCAGCCCGGAACCAACAAGCAATGCAAGGCGGACAAAAACAGGAAATTACTTCGCCTATCCGAAAAGGAAAAACCTATGGTAGAAATGAAATTGTTACGATTTTAAATGTAAACAACGGACAAAAGAAAGATATCAAGTATAAAAAAGCACTTCCTTTGATTGAATCCGGTGAATGGGTGATTCAGGATAGGGGATAAAATATTATTACATAATTTTTTAAAGCTGTTGCAATTCCGCAGCAGCTTTTTTTGTTTATGATTTATTTCGAAAGCAAAATTTTTAATTTTTTAATATCCCGTTTATTCAAAGAAACACGATACGGAAATTTATCCAAATAGAATTGCAGCACAACATTATTACTCTTGGCGAGTTGTTTTTTTATCTTATCGTTTAATTTTACTTTGGCTATAATTTTTTTATAATGTTTCACATAAGAATTATGTTCAACAACGGTTTTTAAAATCCGCTTTTTATCCGAGCTCTTGTCGTCCTTTTTATCATCTTTTTTCTCTTTTTCTTCATAAATATTTTCGATATGTTCATTATCTACCGGGTCGTGGTATTCTCTTTCATCAATGGTATCGAAAATCAGATGAAATTTTTCGTCACCGGCTTTGATATAAAAGTCATCTTCCAAATAGCTTTCGATAGCATTCGTCATATACAAATACAATTCAGGGCTTTGATCAGGTTCGTTTACCCATTTGATAAAAACTTTTTTTCTATGCCTGTTAAAAATCATATCATTAGGAGCGGAAAACCATTTGTCTTGGGTCAGAATATAGGTTTTACGATTTTTAAATTCATCGTCTATTTTATACAATTTTGATGAATAACAACCGGAAAAAATGAGCAAAATAAAAAGGAAGTAAAAATTTTTCATAGCTTTATATTTAATTAAAAATAATAAAAATTATACCAAATAACAAAAATTATACCAATTTTAATAAAACAAAGATTTTAAGTTTATTTAGGCATCATTATATTTTTTTATAAAAAGATAATAAAATTTAATACATAATTGATTGGATATTATTTAAAAAAGATTAGTTTTGTATCATTCTTAAATGAGAATTATTCTCTTTTAAGAATATTTTAAAATTAGGGGATAATGATCAATTTAAAAAATACATTATTTGAAAAGAAGTTAAAGGTGACTCCTCAGCGATTAAAGGTTTTGGAAGCGGTTTATAATATAAGCCACCCAACTGCTGAGGATGTAATTAAATATATTAGGAAAAGATATTTTGATATTGCTACCGGTACAGTTTATAAAATCCTTGAAACTTTTGTAGAAAAAGGTTTGATAAAAAAAATTACAACTGATAAAGATATTATCAGATACGATGGGATATTAAAACCTCATCATCATTTGTATAGTTTGGAAGGTAATTTGATAAAAGATTATATAGATGAAGAATTGGATAAAATACTTCAAGAGTATTTTAAGCATAAAAAAATAAGTGATTTTGAAATCACAGAAATATCACTCCAAATAAAAGGAAAATTCAATAAATAATTATAAAAACAAATATTATGAATAATTCAACAAAAACTAAAAATTCGGCAATACTTGGTGCGAATACGGAAGTAAAAAATTCTGTGATGGATTGGTGGCCAAATTCTTTAAATTTGGACATTTTACATCAGCATGACACCAAAACAAATCCTTTTGATGAGGATTTTGATTATAGGGAAGAATTTAAAAAACTCGATTTTGAAGCTTTAAAGAATGATTTGAAAAAACTCATGACAGACAGCCAAGAATGGTGGCCGGCAGATTGGGGACATTATGGTGGGCTAATGATACGAATGGCTTGGCATAGTGCAGGAACATATAGAATTGCTGATGGGCGCGGAGGTGCCAATACAGGAAATCAACGTTTTG
>JALSPZ010000075.1 GCA_026985675.1 Flavobacteriales bacterium | reverse complement strand
TGGTTTTTCAAGTGGATAGCTTGTCAAATGATATGGTTAAAAATATTGTTTTGTATGAACAACAAAACCAATTGGAAGAAGTGGTCATAACGGCGGATATGCCTGTAAAAATACAAGGAGACAGCATAGTTTACAAAACCGATAAATTCAAAACCGGCGAAGAACGTAAACTCAAAGATGTATTGAAAAAACTGCCCGGAGTAGAAGTGGACAAAAACGGCGGCGTTACCGTAATGGGCAAAAAAGTGAGTAAAGTTTTGGTCGAGGGTAAAGAATTTTTTGGCGGCGGCACCAAATTAGCCGTAGAAAATATCCCCGCCGATGCGGTGGATAAAGTCCAAGCCGTAAATGATTACAATAGTATCGGATTTATGAAAGGATTGACCGACGAACAAAAAATGATTATCAACATCAAACTCAAAGAAGGAAAAAAACGCTTTGTCTTTGGGGATTTGGTAGCCGGTGGAGGTAATGCTAAACATTATTTGGCAAAATCCAATTTGTTTTATTACAGTCCCAAAACCAATTTGAGTTTTATTGGAAATCTCAACGATACCGGTGAAGCTCCTATGGATTTTCAAGACTTTATGCGTTTTGAAGGCGGAATTTCAGATTTTGGTAAAATGCGTTCTTCTTTTGAAAATTTTAAATGGGTGTCGGGAATGATTTTTTCTGATAATTTTGTCAGTAAAACTAACAAATTTGCCGCTTTGCAGTGGCAACAGGATTTTGGTAATAAAACGGAATTCAGTATTTACGGAATTTTTTCCAATCAGGATATGAAAACCGCCGAATGGAATTCCAACATCTACTTAAATAATCAAACTACCGAAATCCGAAGCACCGATCAAACCCAACAAACAACCAATGGAATAGGCAAGATGCACTACCGGTACAAAAAAAGTTTCAGACAATATTTTGATGCCGAAATATCAGGTAATTTTAATCAATCACAAGCTGATGAAAATATAATTTCCGATTATCTTTCCAATCAAAATGAGATTCGGAATTACTTAAACAATCAATCGTTTTCCCTACGCAACGACTTGGTCTATCATTGGAAAATCAATAGAAAAAATACCATACGTATGGCAAATAATTTCTCTTTTTCCAAAGAAAATCCTTTTAACCGTTGGCAAAGTACGCACCCCATACTTAACGGATTGCTCAATTTTCAAAACGATATTCCCTTTACCATATTGCAGAACTTGGAAAACAAACAAACCAAAATAAATTCCGAATTTAAACATTATTGGATTATCGATAATCATCAGCATATATACACAAGTATAGGTAATCATTGGAAACAAAGTCAATTGTTCAGTAGAAGTTTTCAAAAATTACAAAATGGCGGTAGCAACAATTTTTCGGGTTTTGATAATGATATGAACATTATACAAAACGATTTTTATACAGGTGTTCAATACAAAGTGAAAATTGCTAAAAAATTGATCGTAAAACCCGGTATTTTTGCACATTTTATGTCGTGGGATATAAGAGAACAGTCAACCAATAAACATCAAGTATTTCATCTGTTTCCCGAGTTGAAAATTTTGCGTGAAATAAGTATTTCAAAAAAAATAGAATTTACGTATGCTATGGAAAACAAAGTGCCTCAAGCAGAAAAATATTTAAGTAATTATTATTTAAAAAGTTTTTCATCCGTTGCCAAAGGAAACCCGCAATTAAAAGACGAGATTTTACATAAAATAAATTTTTCGTGGCGAAATTTCAGTTATTTTCAAGGAACACAGTATTTTGTGCGAATGAGTTATCGCTATAAACCCAATCCTATAAAAAATATCGTTTTTTATAATGGCATCAATCGTTTCTATCAACCGGTTTTATTGGATAAACCCGAGCAATCGGCAAGTATTTCTTTATATTTGAAAAGAAGTATAAAAAAGTTTTATTTTAAAATAGCCCCTACATTTCATTACAACAAATATTCACAGCAAATTAACCAAGATTTGCAATCGGTTAATTCATTTACTCAACAATATAATTTAATGACCGGAACTTATTTCAAAAAATTTCCAAATTTTGATTTAGGAATTGACATTACTTTTAACCGTAACACAATCGACCAAACCGATAATACATTCAAAAAAATAGTACCGAGTTTGGAAATCAGCTATGATTTTCTAAAATCTTTTATTTTCAATGCCAAATATGCTTATCATATAGCTATTGATAACAATAACAATTGCAATACATACCAAATATCCGAACTCAATTTACATTATCAAAAGGAAAACAATCCTTGGGGCTTTGAATTATCAGCCGAAAATTTGCTTAACGCTTCGTATATCGAGCGGTATTCATATAATAACTTTTTGGTTTCCAACACTTTGATTTATAAACAACCGCGTGTATTGATGTTTAAGGTTTATTATAAATTGTAACATCAATCCTTTCCTTCCCTAAATAAAAATTCTTTTTCGTCGTCGGTTAGACTTTCATAACCGGAGCGGTTGATTTTTTCCAGAATTTTATTAAGACGATAGTTTTTACCAAATTCAATGTTTTCGGAAGGAGACGATTGGATTGGGTCGGGTTGTAATTTATCCAGAGCAAAAATTACTAATCCGGTAATAAAACCACCCAAATGTGCAAAATACCCACCGGGATTGCCTAGTGGAATTTGCAAAAGATTAAATAAGATAAAGAAAATCAGAAGGTGAACAAGTTTAACCGGTCCTAAAAATCTTATATGCAAGGAATATTTGGGTTGTTTTAGAGAAATATAGGTCATTACCGCCATAATACCGGAAGAAGCTCCAAGTAATGCTCCCGTGTTGATATATAGATTTGGAAAAAGTTTGTAACTCCAAATAAAAGTCAATCCACCCAAAATTATACCTGAGAAAAATATCGCGAGAAATTTTTTTTCATTTATGAATTCCAAGCTGATATATCCAAAATAATACAACAATATCATATTGAAAACCAATGCAATAAAATTTGCGTGAAAAAAAGCGTAAGTTATAATTGTCCAAGGTTGAGAGCCAAGGTTTTGAAAATCGTGGTGGAGGCTAATCCAAGAAAAACGAAACCAACCGAAGCTGAAAAATAAAAAAGAAAGGAGGAAAAACAAAACATCAATTCCGATGATTAATTCTACCGGATCATAAGATTTTAATTTGTCTAGCCAATCTTTCATAGTATATTAATTCGTGTTAATAAAACAAAATTTCACTCCAATTTTTTCAATTAGTCATTTTCCATTATCTATTTTTAATCAATACCACCGTTCTATTTTGTGTTTTCCCCACATTTTCATCAAAATAAATCCGGTTATGGCTCCTCCGACATGTGCCATATGTGCAATCGGTGTATGGAACACATTGGTTATACCAAACATAAAATCAGCCAATACCAATAGTGGAACAAAATATTTAGCTTTGATGGGATAGGGGATGAAAATTAACATCAATTCGGCATTGGGAAAATAAAAAGCAAAGGCAACCAATACTCCGTATATTGCACCGGATGCACCAACCAAAATTCCGTTAAAAATCGCTGCCATTTTTTGTAATACCGGTAAAAATTCTTGATAAGCCCCTGTAACTTTATTTTCTATTAAACTTTGCAAAATAATTTCTTTGCTCATACCGGCTTGAATAAGTTCGTTCATATAATTATTAAAATCAAAATATGCAACTCCGGTATAAAGTAATATGGCTCCCAATCCGGAAACAAAATAAAAAATCAAAAATTTTTTCTTACCCCACATATATTCCAAAGGCGCTCCAAAAGCCCAGAGTGCATACATATTAAAGGCAATATGAGCAAACCCTCCGTGCATAAACATATGGGTAACAATTTGCCAAATCCTAAAATGCGGATTTAAAGGAAAATGCATGGCAAAAAGATTATAAAACTGTTCGGGCATCATTTGCGTAGCCACAAACATAATAATGTTTATAATGATAAGATGTTTGATAGTATCCGGAATTCTGTTCATTGTTATTTATTTAGTTGGTTTAAAATTTCATTTTCGTTCATCTGAACAAAAATACGTTTATTATTCGGGCTAAATAAAAAACTTTCCAATTTAAAAAGGTCTTTGAGTAAAGTATCAATAGAGTTTTTTTCCAATTTTTGCCCAGTTTTAATAGCAGAAGTTTTGGCTAGCATTTTGGCGATTTCTTCTTGAATTATTTCTTTGGAAGGTTCGATATTCATTGAGAAAAGCTTGATAATTTTTTCAAAAAAATCTGGGATATTCAGTTTTATATCGCTTGACGGGATAGCGGTTACCAATATCTGATCTTCGGAAAATTCCAATTCAAATCCCATAGCTACCAGTTCGTTTTCAAAAGTTTTGAGTAAATCCATTTCATGTGCTTGTAATTCCAACTCTATGGGAAAAATAAGTTTTTGTTGTAAGAGGTGTCCTTCATTTGCATTTTTTAAAAATTGTTTATATAAAATCAATTCATGTGCCCGTTGTTGGTGTATAACCAAAAGTTTTTCCTGAAATGTTGTAATGATAAATTTATTTAACCATTGAAAGGCTTCATAGCCTTGTTCCCAATTAAGGTCAAGCGGAATATTTGTATTTTCTTGTTCCAGTTGAGAAGCTATTTCATGAGTTTTACTAAAAAAATCGTCCCATTTTTGACTTTCTTTTTTAAAATGACCGATAGAAAAATCTTTGGCATTATCAAAATCCGTTTCAAAAGGATTAAAATCGGGATTCACGTCAATTGTTGGTGTTTTGGGACTTTGTTTTTGCATTTCATAAGGAATATCCAAATCGGGTTTGTGCTCAAAGTCCATAGAAGGGCTTAAATTAAACTGTCCCAGACTATGTTTTACAGCAACTTTAAGGATGGAATATACTGTTGACTCGTCATCAAATTTAATTTCCGTTTTGGTCGGATGTATGTTTACGTCTATATGTTTGGGGTCTATTTCAAAAAACACAAAATAAGAAGGATGGGCTTTTTCTTTAATCAAGCCTTCATAAGCTGTCATAATGGCATGATTAAGATAAGGACTTTTGATAAATCTTTTGTTTACAAAAAAGAATTGTTCACCTCTTTTTAGCTTTGCAAATTCCGGTTTACCTACAAAGCCGTGTATTCGGATATAATTGGTTTCCTCTTTGACAGGTACCAGTTTTTCTTTGATTTTATTACCGAAAATATTGGTTATCCGTTGTAAAATTCCTGATTCGGGCAATTGATAAACAATATTGTCATTATGTATTAAAGTAAATTTTATTTGAGGATGAGCCAAAGCCAGTCGAATAAATTCATCGTGGATATGTTTCATTTCCACTTGAATCGATTTAAGAAATTTTCTACGAGCGGGAATATTAAAAAACAAATTTTTTACAGCAATACTTGTGCCTTTGGGCACGGCAACAGGCTCTTGTTTAACAATCTTGCTACCTTCTACTCTGATATAGGTTCCTAATTCTTGTTCGGTAGTTTTGGTTTTTATTTCCGTATGAGATACCGCAACTATTGATGCCAAAGCTTCTCCGCGAAAACCTTTGGTTTGAATGGCAAAAAGATCATCTGCTTTGGAAATTTTACTGGTAGCGTGTCTTTCCAGACTCATACGGGCATCGGTTTCGTTCATTCCGCTACCGTTATCTATTACTTGTATCAGAGTTTTTCCTCCGTCTTTTATCAGCACCTTGATTTCGCTAGCGCCTGCATCCAAAGCATTTTCCATTAATTCTTTTACAACGGAAGCAGGGCGTTGCACAACTTCTCCGGCAGCAATTTGATTGGCAATATGTTCGGGTAATAATTTAATAACGGAAGTTCCCATTAAAAATCAAGGTTTAGGTTTTTTAAGATATAATAAAAAATAACGAATAGTATTCCTAAAATAATAAAAGTTCGTAGGGTGGCATTTGAAAAAAGTCCGGGAATTTTTGTTGTTTGATGCCTTCTTATTTTTCCTCGCATGCGCATTTCCAAGGATTCTTTGGAATTATCACCATATTTTTTTTTCATATTTTCCAAACGCTCTTTACGCTCGTCATAATATCTGGGGGTATATGAATATTTTTTATTTTTATTTTGTTTAAAGAATGAAGATAACATAATTATTTATTTTTTTATATTCTTGAAAATCCTTTCAATTATAATGCCTTAATATTTTCAAGAAAAAATGACATAAAAAAACTGCCTATATGCAAATATAAGCAGTTTTTTTTAGCTTTTTAAAATATCTTAATGAGAAGCTTTTGCTAAAAAGACTTCAATATTGCGAGCTTCATTAGAGTTTTTGAATTCTTCTTTGATACGTTCAAAATATTTTTTTGCTTTGTCTTTATTTCCCAGTTCCAAAGCTACTTGTCCGGCTTTTAGTAAATATCTTGGAGTGGTAAACTCATTTTTTGCATAATTGGCGGCTTTTTCATAATATTCCAAAGCATCTTTGGGTTGTTCCAGTTGCATAAAGGCATCACCAATCATTCCGAATGCTGCCGGTTGAAGCACATCGTCATCTGCTTTGAATTTTGATAATTCGGAAACAGCGTCTTTGAAATTTCCTTGTTTATAATAAATAGCTCCTAGATAATAATGAGCTAAGTTTCCTGCTTTTGTATTTCCGTATTTGGTTTCAATTTGTTTAAAACCGTATTTTCCATCCGCTCCATTAAGTGCTTTTTCAAAATCTTCATTCATTTTTTTCTCATCCACATCATTCATTGCCATATCAAAATATTTTTGAGCAGTTACCATTTCATCAATAGCTTTTTGTTCTTTGGGTTGGATTACATTGCTATCATACCACATATATCCTGCTATTAAAACAATCACTGCAAACAAACCGCTAAAAATCCATTTTTGATTTTTTTCCAAAAATTTCTCAATTTTATTTGCTCCTTCATCCAAAGACGTAAAAACCTCCGCAGTAGTAGATTCCTTTGCTAAATATGAAAGATCGTCTTTATTGATTTTTTTCTTTTTTGTTCCTCTTTTTTTATAAGTTGCCATAATTATTGCACTTTTTTGAATGACAGCAAAGATACTATAATAGTTTTAAAAAGAAAAATATTTATTCATATTTATAATAGAATTTACCTTCGGTTACATGGAAATCTACCCGAACGGAAGAACTTCCGTCAGGATCTTGAGTGGTGGTAAATTCAAATGTTCCTTGAACAATTTTAGCGGAAGTATCCACATCTGTAATGGTGATGGTTCCTTCTTTTGTATATTCATCTATATTATTACTATTGTCCACAAGATCTATAAAATGAGAAGGTGGTGTTTGAAAATTAGTGGCGCCTATTGAATAACTTCCCACTACAATATCACTTCTTTTTAACCAAATATCAATCTCAGGATTTCCGAAAGTTCCGCCTTGTCTCCCGATTAACAATACAAAATCTTCAATCGGATAATAAGTAAAAATATTGGTATTGGAAAACTCATTGGTTCCAAAGGGATTGTTTGCTTGAAAGACATTTCCGTTTATTTTGGCAGTCATAGCAAATTCAGGTGGATTATTCTCATTTGAATCCTCGGTGGATTGCTCACGTTTGCAAGCTATGGAACTTAAAGTTAGAATGAGAATTAATATAAAAACAAATTGTTTTTTCATAATATTTTATTTAATTTATTGATTTTCAAATATAAACAAAAATTTAATATAAAATAGGTTTGAAGAATGAAATCACTTAGTAGTCATATTGGAATTATTATTTTTTTTGTAAATTTTGTTTCCGATGGACAATAAACCGTTTAAAGTTAAATTTTTGTCCAGCTTGTCAAAAGTTATTCTTTTTTCATAGAGATGCGATAGACCACCGGTAAAAATAATTTTAAACGATTTTTGATAATAGTTTTCTATAACTTTTAGCATCTGTTCAATAAGACCTTCATATCCTATTAATATACCGTTTTGTATAGCTTCCGTTGTATTTTTTCCCAAGGGATGTTCGGGAAATTCAATGGGAACCTTATCTAATTGAGAAGTTTTTTCATATAAAGTGTTTATGGCACTTTTTATACCCGGAGCAATATTAACTCCTAAAATACTTCCTTTTTCATCCACAACCGTAAATGTTAATGCGGTTCCGAAATCAACAATTATTGTTGCTTCTTTAAATTTATCATATCCAGCAACAGCATTGGCAACCAAATCCGTCCCGATTTCTTCCGGATTGTCTATTTTGATATGAGGAATTAATTCAAAATCTTTTTTATCAAATAAAAAAGTTTGGTTAGAGAAATTATCAAAAAAATTAAAAATATCTTTGGTAATTTCGGGAACAACACTACTAATTATAACATACTCAACGTCTTTTGTGCAAATTTCGTTTTCAAATAGCATGTCACTAATCCTCAGGGCATAATCAAATTTTTCAGGTTTTTTATGTGTAGGCAAACGCCAAATATGTTCCCATTTTTGTTCATAAATACCTATTACAATATTTGAATTTCCAATATCAACTGTGATTTTTTTCATAAGTATTTTGGGTATAAGGGATTTCTATAATAACTCTTGTGCCGGCAGGTTTTCCTTCGGAATCGAACAAGTCAATAAAATTTATTCTAAATTCTTCATTAAAGGTTTTACTAAATAGTTTTAATCGCTCACTGGATAAGCTTATTCCCAATGATTTTTTATGGAAAATCCGGGACTTTTTTATTTCTGTCGCTCTTTTTCTACCGATACCGTTATCTTCAATTTCTATAAGTATTTTTTTATCATCCTTGGGATAAATGCGAATGTTTAAATGTCTATCTCCTTCTGTTTTTTGAGATAATCCATGCCATAAAGCATTTTCAATAAAAGGTTGTGTCAATAAGGAAGGAATTTTTATTTTTTCCAATGCCAAGCTGGGGTCAATTTCCATATTGAATTGAATACTATTGTCCATACGGATATTTTCAATGGAAACATATAGCTTTATCATTTCTATTTCGTCTGCTAAACTCATTTCTTTATCTTTTGTAGATTGTAAAATGATACGTATGAGTTTGGCAAACTTACTCAAAAACGATATGGCATCTTTGGAACGTTTGTGAATAATATATAGTTTTATGGAATTCAAAGAGTTGAATATAAAATGAGGGTTCATCTGGGCTCTGAGTAGATTTTGTTCCATGTGCATCAGTTTTCTTTCGGTTTTTAACTGATTCTGTTTATAAAGAATTAAAGCTAAAATACCTAACAATATCAAAAAAAGAAAGGTAAAATACAAGGTAGTTTTACTTTGTCTGAGTTTTTGGGTTACCCTTTTGTTTACTTTATCGAGTTGTTGAATTTTGCTTTCATTTTCTTTTTTCAATTGTTTTAAAAACAGGTCGGAAACTATTTGACGATTTTTTTCATTATAAACTTTTTTTTGTTCTTCATTATATAACTTATAATATCTTAATGCTTTACTTGGATTGTTTTTGTATTCATATAAGTTTGATAATTCTTTGTAAACTTCGGCTGCAATGCTTGGATAATTTTTTTGTTTTGCAATAGCTAAACTTTTAAATAAAAAATCTTCGCCTTCTAATGTGTAATTGTTTTTTAAAAGTGTTTTACCGTAATTATAATATACATCGGCAATATAATATCTATCTCCTAATTTTTCAGCTGTTTTGATGATAGGGGTAATGATTTCCAATGCACTTTCGGGCTTATCTTTTTTTAATAATATATTCGCAATACTTGTTTTACAAATAATTTTTCCTATGGATGAATTAATCGAGTCATTATATATCAATGAACGTTGATAATATTCCAAAGCTTTTTCCAAATTTCCATCCGTTTCATATATACTTCCTATGTTTTGATAATTGATGGCCATGCCCAATTTGTTATGATATTTTTTTTCAATTTCAAGGGCTTTTCTGAAATGGTCCATAGCCAAATTTTGTTTATCCAAAAGCAAATATATATTTCCGATACTGTTATGTGAAATGGCAATATTTTCTTCTATTTCCCTGGTTTTGGGATTTTGTTGCAATGCCAATTCCAATGCCTTATCATGAAATTCCAATGCAGATTTAACGGCATCCATTCTTCTATAAACCACTCCAATCATATTGAGTGTGTAAATTTCATAACTTTTATCGGACAAATTTTTGGAAAGTTCAAGTGCCGAATGATAATAATCCAATGCTTTACCGTAATTGCTATTGATACGAGCTTGTTTTCCTAACATATCCAAAGCTAATATTTGTGCTTCAGGATAAAATGTTGATTTGCTTTTTTCCAATAAATATTGAAGTGTTACGGTATCTCTGTATATTTTTCTTAAATACTGACTAAGCAGAGTGAATTTTTTTTCATGTTGTTGAATTATCGAGTCAACATAAACATAATTTTTTTGGGCTTGCAACTGAATGGTCAAACCTGCAAATAAAATAAATATGTTTTTTTTTATTTTATTCATCTAAAATATTTTTGGCATGCTGCCAATACCTTTCCATTTCTTCCAGATTCATTTCTTTTAAATCTTTTCCTTCCTCTTTGATCTTATTTTCCAAGAATTGAAAACGTTTGATAAATTTCTTATTTGTTTTTTCCAAAGCTGTCTCGGGATCTATTCCTGCAAATCGAGCATAATTAATTAAAGCAAACAATACATCACCGAACTCTTCTTCCATTTTTTCTTTATTTTGTTGTTTTTCTTCGTTTTGGAATTCTTGCAATTCTTCCATAACTTTTTCCCAAACTTGCTCTTTATGATCCCAATCAAATCCAACCCCTTTTGCTTTTTCTTGCAAACGCAGAGCTTTTACCATAGCGGGCAATGATTTGGGGACTCCTTCCAAAACAGATTTTTTCCCTTCTTTAAGTTTTAAACGTTCCCAATTTTCTTTAACTTCCTTTTCATCTTTTACTTTGACATCTCCGTATATGTGAGGATGACGATAAATAAGTTTTTCACTGATTGCCTGGGCGACATCTGCAATATCAAAATCACCCGTTTCTGATCCCAATTTAGCATAAAAAACAATGTGAAGCAACAAGTCTCCAAGCTCTTTTTTGATCTCTTCGGGATTTTTTTCAATGATGGCATCGGCTAACTCATATACTTCTTCGATGGTTAGATTTCGTAAACTATCAAAAGTTTGTTTACGATCCCAAGGACACCCATTACGCAAATCGTCCATTATATCCAATAATCTTGATAGAGCTTCCAATTTTTCTTGTTTGCTGTGCATAGTTATATTTTTTTGTTGAGTTCAGATAAATATTTTAATCCTTTCAAGGGATAGGTTCCAAACCAAGTAAAAGCTTCGCCTTCTACCAATTTTACTTCTGTATTTGGAAAAATTTCCTGTAATTCTCTCTGATGTTTGACTTTAAAAGGAAATGGTTCCGATGATAGTAAAATTAATTCCGGATTTAATTTTTTCATTTCTTTAATGTCAGTGACGGGGTATCTTTTTTTGTCTTTATATAAGTTATCAAAACCCGATAATTTCATCATTTCGTTGATATAAGTATCTCCACCAATTGTCATCCAGGGATTTTTCCAAATTAAATATACGGATTTTTTATTTTTTTTATGGCTATTAAGCAAATTTTGCAAGGAATAAAGTTTATTTATGAAATATTTGGCTAATATTTCTTTATCAAAAATTTTTCCAATTTTTTCCAAAAAAACCAGATTATCTTCAAAATTTTTGATATCCGATACAAATACCGGTGCAATTCTTTCCAATTGTTCTACAATTTCTTTGGTATTTTCCTCTTTATTGGCAAGAATAATATCAGGTTTTAGGGATTTAATTCTATCTATTTTTATATCTTTTGTCCCACCGATAATAGTTTTTTCTTTTTTGGAGTAAGGTAGAAACTTGCAAAACCGGGTTATTCCCACCACATTATCATTGAGTTGAAAATCCGATAGAGTATAGGTAATGGAAGGAACCAATGAAATAATTCTTTGGGGTGAATCTTTGAGCAGTATTTGTCTATTAAGTTGATCTTTACATTTCATTTTTATAGCTCTTCACCGGCGGATTTAAGTTTTTCGGCATTATCAGCTAAACGTAATGCTTCGATAATTTTATCTAATTCTCCGTTTGTAATATTATTTAAATCATACAAAGTAAGGTTGATGCGATGGTCGGTTACCCTTCCTTGTGGATAATTATAAGTGCGAATTTTTGCCGACCTATCGCCACTGGAAACCATTGATTTTCTAAAGGCAGCATCTTGTTCTTGTCTTTTTTTTAGTTCCATTTCATATAAACGGGAACGTAATACGGACAAAGCTTTTTCATAATTTTTGTGTTGAGATTTTTGATCCTGACATTGTGCAACAATTCCGGTTGGGATATGGGTTAAACGAACAGCCGAATACGTAGTATTAACGGATTGTCCACCAGGTCCTGACGACATAAATAAATCTTTTCTGATATCATTAGGATTGATTTCAATATCAAATTCTTCTGCTTCGGGAAGAACCATAACAGTTGCTGCAGAGGTATGCACCCTTCCTTGGGTTTCTGTTTGAGGAACACGTTGAACTCTATGAACTCCTGCTTCATATTTCATTGTCCCATAAACATCTTCTCCGGAAATTTTGAATATCATTTCTTTAAAACCTCCCGACGTGCCTTCGTTATAATCAACAATTTCCGTTTTCCAACCTTTTTTATCTGCATATTTTGTGTACATTCTGTATAAATCACCGGCAAATATGCTGGCTTCGTCCCCTCCGGTTCCCGCTCTTATTTCAACTATAACATTTTTGGAATCTTCCGGGTTTTTTGGTATCATCATCATTTTGATTTCTTCTTCTGTTGCTGCAAGTTCTTTCTCCGATTCTTCCAATTGTTCTTTGGCCATTTCCACCATTTCAGCATCTTTTTCGGTTTTTAAAATCTCTCTGGCTTCAATAATATTATTTTCCAGTTCTTCATATTGTTGGATTTTTTTTACCAGTTTATCAAGATCTTTGTATTCTTTATTGAGTTCTATATATTTTTTTCTGTCGTTAATAATAGCAGGTTGGATAATTAAATCCGAAACTTCATCAAATCTATTTTTTATAATTTGAAATTTATCTTTCATTTTTAAATCTTTTATACAAAAATACATTTTTATATTTATATAAAAAAAGCATCCCGAAATTTCAGGATGCTTAAATTATTTGAAAAAAGTTTTCTGTTAGTAATTCCACATATCTTCTTCGTAATCTCTAATCTTTTCTTTTATTTTTTGAGATTCCAATAATTGTCTTAAAGCATTGTCATGGATATAATCTTTTATTTCTCTATCTCCATAAACATTATCTTCTTTGTATATAATTCCGTTAAATCTGCGAGCATTTAATAAATGATCGTAATCTATAGGACGAACGGTATTACGTTTATTGAAAGCATAGAAATTATGTAATGTTTCCCTAGCATCAGGATAAAATACCCAAAAAACCTCTACCAAGTCTGGCGTCATTCCGGCAGCCATACCTTTAGGGTCAAATGCAACAGGAGCGATACCGAGCAATCTGTATTTCAATTCACCATATCGAGTATCAAAATACCACATACCTCTGGTATGATATTCTTCAATTGTTTCGGAATTTACATGATAAACATTAATAAATTGCTCATCAACCTTTCCTTCATCATTGAATTGATCCATACCGGCATCAGTAGTATCCACAGCAATCATACGTTCTTTTAGATCTTTCAAATCTAATTTTTCGGTAAAATAGCTGTCTGCATATACTTTGGTAATTTTTCCCTCTTTTATTCCCGAGTATAATGCATCAAACAAGGATCTTACATTAGGCATTGCAGCCAATGTGTCAGTAGGGTAGTATAATGGTAAATTGAATCTTTCATCCAAATCTATTCGTTCCCATACTTGTTTGCCCCAAAGAATATCTCTATCATCAGTATACGGATAGGGTAGGGGTTTACTATAATCCATGACTTTCTGCTTTTCGGTCTTTTTGCCAATTTCCGAAGGATCTTTGGCATTCAAGATATTGAATTGAGCAGACATTTGTTGTCCGGCTATTAAAAATACAACTATTATCAAAACTTTTTTCATCATTATATTTTATTTAATTTCTTTTTTATAACTGTTATCTTACAGTTTAAAATTAATTTATTATTTCGACAATTACAGGTGCAACTTTTTTGATTTTGTAACCAGATTTACCTTTCAAATATGCATTGATATTGTATATTTGTACGGTTTGACCTCTTTTTACTCTACGTAATAGAGATTTTGCTTTACTATTTAAACGGGTACCGTTAACTCTCAATGTAGGTTGTCCCGGTACTTTAAAATCAAAACTTCTAACACCTAACTTTATATCAAAATCAAAATCGGGGAGTGTAGCACCAATAGTAGAAACTTCCAAGTTTCGCTTGGGCATTTTTATCATACCTGTTTCTCCTCTTACAGTTCCCAGCGGTGGAGGAATATTTTTCACACGGAATGTTTTACTATCGGATACAGGTTTCCCGTTGGCAATACCTTTAACTTTAATAGCAACCGTTTTACCTTTATAGCCTGTAACGTCAATTATATATTTCCCGGGTTTTACTTTTCTGATGCCAGGTGCGGATACTGATATTTTGTTATCGGGAACTCCCGGTATTGAAATAGACAATGGATTGGAAACTCCACGATATAAAACATTCATTTTGTCAGCAGATATTACCGCATGATTAGGCACAGGTATTACTGCATAAGTAACAACAAATGGCAATTTTACATCTTTTCCTTCCTCTTCAAAAACTATTTCTCCTTTTATATCTTTTTCTCCAACATTACCGGCAGGAAGATCCAATTGAACATAGCCTTTGTCCAATAAATTTTTAGGAACTTTTTGACCACCAATAATTACTTCTTTAAATGTCATTGTACTATCTACACGTCCCAAGGCAACTTTCCCTTTCACTTTTTCTCCAGGGAAAAATGCTGATTTTTCCAATACAACTACTGGTTCATAATTTGATACGGAAATATCTTTTTTCATCTGGCCGCTAATCATTCCGGTCAATATTTCATTTTCTGTTTCACGGGCTTTATTGACATAGTTATCCAATTTGAATAAAGTTGCGACTGCGGGGAATCCTTCAAAGTTAGCATATAACCATTTTTCCAATCCTTTTTTGCCGTGTTTTACATCATCGGTATTAAATCTTTTTAGGATATTGTTTTTAATTTCTCCTGTTTTAACAAGTCCAAGTAAAAACTTCCTATAATCTTCAATTTTTTGTTGAAATTCTTTTCC
>JALSPZ010000074.1 GCA_026985675.1 Flavobacteriales bacterium | reverse complement strand
TTTCCTGATTTTGAATGGGTATAATCATTATTTAATTCATAAAAATAACTCAAAGAATCGGGAACGGGATGCCAACTCCCGCCACCGCCGGGATCGTCGTATCTTTCGATAAGTTTCCATTTTCTGTTGGCAAAAGAAGTTTGTTCTTTTTTCTTACAAGTGAAAAAAGTAATTGCAATTAAAATTATTATCACTGACTTTTTCATTTCTTGACTAACTTAAAAGTTCCTGTTTTTCCTTGATTATCGGTAAGTTTTATAATATAAAAACCCTTGGATAAATTAGAAATATCCACTGAATTTTGTATTTGTTTCGGATTAAATTCAATAACATTTTGACCGGTAATACTATGGATAGAAATTTTTGATAACAGAATATCTTTTTCTGTTCTAATGTTTATTTTATCGTTAGCGGGATTGGGATAAACAGTTATCTTATTCATATCCAATTGGTTGATGTTTGAATATAATCCGTTTTCATAAAACACAACTTTTCCTTTGTAATCGGAAGCGGCGAATATATCGGTATCGCCGTCGTTATCATAATCCGTTGCTATGATTTTGGTAATTTCGTCATTGTTATTTCCTATGGCGTGAATATTATTAAAAGACCCTGTGCCATTATTTTCCAACCAACGTAATTTTGGCATTTGGTCGCCGGCGGCTACGATGTCCATATCGCCGTCATCGTCTATATCGGCAGTTTTTATCAAATGGAATTTATTTTGGTCTATTAAATGAAAATTTGAAAATTGATAATTTCCATCATTTTCTATTACATACAAACCGGTAGAAGTTGCCACCAATATATCTGTTAAACCATCATTGTTCCAATCTATTTTATCCAGATCATAAACAAATCCATCTTGTGGAATATCCAAGTTGATGTTTCCCCAGTTTCCATTTAAAGATGCAAGATTCAAATAGCGATCCCAATTATCATAATAAACAACCGATTGTGAACCGTCATTATTTATATCAAAAACTATGGGGTGTGTAAAATCTCGTTCTCCGCAATCACAAGTAGGTATCGGGGCAAATTGATAATACATAAAATTTTGTCCATCGTTCAGAAAGGCGTCTTCCATATGATGATATGAAGTAACTATATCGGGGAAATTATCATTATCCAAATTTGCTATATTTATATAATCATAAGTATAATAGGGAGACCATCCCCCTTCCATAATGAAGTATTGTGACAAGGAAAATGAATTATTATCATTTGTTAGAATAAATCCAACATCTCCCGAGGTTACTGAAAAAATATCTGCATCATTATCATTATCAAAATCGGCAACCGCTAGTAATTTTGTGGGTATCGTATCATTGATAATATGTTCTTGCGAGGTTTGAGACAAGTTTGAAAATCTTGAAATTTTGGCGGGTAATTTGGAAGCAAATATCAATTCCTTTTGATTGTCGTTGTTTATATCTGCTACGGCAATATCCGAAGCCTTATATCCCGTTTGAGTTACTTGTGCGGGATTGTCAAAACCGTTGCCGTTGTTCAACAAAACATACGAAGTTTGCGTTTGATTGTTAAAATAAAAAATATCGGGATAAGTATCGTTGTTGTAGTCATTTACATCAATAGCGGAAATATTATCATTGATGATGGAAAGTTCGGAAAAGCTTGTGCCTTGTGCAGAATTTAAGTAGTATTTGACGGCAAATTCGGTTTTTACTATCAAATCCATTTGGTTATCACCATTGATGTCCGTTACCCGAATTTGGTTTGCAGTTTGATTATCAATAGTATGTTCCGTAGTAAAATTTCCTGTTCCGTCGTTTTCTTTCCAAATGATTTTATTAGTATTTCCATTGGCATAAGATATGATTAAATCCAAATCGTTATCGTTATCCATATCCGCCAAATTGATTGTTTGAATTGTTGCATTTGTATTAAAACTTATGCTATGTTGTGGCCAAGTGTAAAGTTGGTCGTTTTGATTATTTTCCGTCCATCTCAAATTTAAGTTTTGATAAGAATTTTTAAAACTTACAAAATCCGTATTTCCGTCATTATTTATATCTCCCATTACAAAATAAATATGGTTGTTGAAATGAAACATTCCCATATCTTGTGGTCCTATGCCGTTATTGGTATAGATATCCCAAGAAGTAATCATATCCAAATCTCCGTCGTTTTCCAAATCGAAAAAATAAATAGGGGTATAGACATTCAAAACCGGTTCGGATGTTTCGGGAGAGGTAGGGTCAGGAGTTTTATAAAAATCTGCAAATGAATAGGAAAATGTGAAATTAGCCTGACCATCGTTTCTGTAAAAATTTATGTTGCCAAAAGAATGTTCTCTATCGGTTGTATATACGCATAAATCCAAATCTCCGTCGGAATCAATATCAGCCATAGCAATATTTGAGATATTGAATTTTTTGATTACGGAAACAGGAGTTGAAAATTGTCCGCTACCGTTATTGAGCATATACAGGACTTCGCCGTTTTCGGTATAAACCACAATATCATTATCGCCATCGTTGTCAATATCTCCCGAAATACTTTTTTTAACATCTAAAATCGTGTGGTTTGTATTTTCGGTAACCGTGTGTGCTTGAAATTGAATTTGTGCAGGCAAATTAATCCAAACACTTAATAAAATAAGTAGTGGAAGTTTTCTCATAACACAGGGTTTTGTTAAAAAGAAATTAAAAAAAATATAATTTTGTATAAAATTAAATAAATTTTTTGTTTTTAAAAAATTTTTTATCTAAAAATCAGATTATTACCAAATATTCGGATGATGAAGTTTTAAATAATATAAGAGCTTGACAAAAAAAATTGTAATTTGCATTTTATTTAAATTCATTAGCAAAACAAATGAACCTATTTTACGCTCCCGATTTAAATCCTGATGATAAACTTTTTGTTTTCGATAAAAACGAAAGTCGTCATATTTCACGTGTGCTACGGAAAAATATAGGAGAAATTGTATGGATTACCAATGGAAAAGGCGGTTTGTTTAAAACAAAAATCATAGATAATAATCCCAATAAAACAAAGGTGGAGATTATTGACTATCAATATTATGAAAAAAAATCTCCTAAAATTCATATTGCCATTGCTCCTACCAAAAGCAACGATAGAATGGAGTGGTTTTTGGAAAAAGCCACCGAAATAGGTATAGATGAAATTACGCCCTTACTCACTGAACATTCCGAACGAAAAAAAATAAATACGGAACGATATAACAGGGTTTTGGTAGCAGCGATGAAACAATCTTTGCAATATCATTTACCCCGACTGAATCCATTGACTTCGTGGAAAGATTTTATCATCGGTGTAAAAGAACAACAACGCTTGATTGCCTATTGTCAATCCAAAGAAAAAATTTCCAATTTAATTCGTCCGAAAAAAGATACAATCCTTCTAATAGGTCCCGAAGGCGGTTTTTCCGAATCGGAATTTGAACAAGCCGTTCAGCGGGATTTTCAACCGGTGCTTCTTTCCGAAAATCGCTTGCGGACGGAAACTGCGGGAATTGTGGGTTTAACGACAATTAAACTTAATCTTTAATACATCTGATGCATAATCCGTAACTTCTTACATAAGAACTTTGCTCCACATTCATATCAAAATCTTGAAAACGAATGGTATTGGCATTATAATTTGCAGGAAATGAACTCGTCCACCAATTGGCAAAATATCCTTTGAAATTAAATAATCCGCTTGGAGTTCTATATCCCGAAGCTTTTGCATTAAAACCAAAAGCATCTGTTCCGTTTCCGGTATTCCAACTGCTTGTGGATTTTAAAGCTTTGGCAACTTCTCCCGAGTAACCTTCATTTTCAACAAATTGGATTAATTCGTTCCATTCGTTAATATCGGGTAAATGCCAGCCGGCTGGACAAGCAATTTTAGCTGCTTCCCATTGATACAAAACATCATTATTCGGATCATTGTCATAATAAGACCAAGCATCATGAGCACTGTTATTTTGCCAATTTATTGAATCCGTAATATGCTGAATATCAGTTCCCGTATATCTCAAATTTTCAGCCATCCAGATTTGATTGCCTATTCTTACCCATTGGTAGGTTTTACCATCTC
>JALSPZ010000073.1 GCA_026985675.1 Flavobacteriales bacterium | reverse complement strand
TTTATTATGGAAAGGATCAGGCAAGGAAAAGCCGGAACAGATTTTACCCTTCAAATTGTATTAGCTCATATCGGAAGTCTTGTTATGGCGGTATTAAGTGGAAAAATTGCACATCATATCGGCTATGATAAACTCTTTTTGATGGAAATTATTTTAGCATCTATCTCATTAATATTAATTCCTTATTTATTTAAAAAAACTTTGAAATATGAACTTTGAAATTGAACTTTTTGAAAAATATAATATTCCAACTCCCAGGTATACCAGTTATCCGCCTGCCAATTTTTTTAAAACCGCAGAACCAAACCTGGATGTTAAAAAAATTATAACCGATTCCAATATACAGCAGCCGCAAAATATTTCTATTTACATTCATATCCCTTTTTGCGCACAACTTTGTTTGTATTGTGGCTGTAATACGCATATTACACATAATCGGGAAACAATGAAAAATTATGTGGATACTTTGGTCAAAGAAATAGAACTTTTGGCTAAATATCTCGACAAAAACAGGAAAGTATCTCAAATACATTGGGGTGGTGGTACACCTAACTACCTCCCCATTGAAGACATAGAAAGAATTATGACCGCATTGAATAATAATTTCGGATTTATTTCCAGTCCCGAAATTGCTATGGAATGTCATCCGGCACATTTGACCAAAACTTATGTTGATCAATTGGTACAAATGGGGTTCAATCGGTTAAGTTTTGGCGTGCAGGATTTTTCTGACAAAGTTTTGGAAACAGTCAACCGAGAAAAGCCGCTTTTACCCATTGAAGAAATCGTCTCATATATCCAATCTTATCCGGATATTTCTTTAAACCTTGATTTTATTTACGGATTACCCTATCAAAGTCTTTCTTCTTATGAAACTACGATAAAAAAAGCACTTGCTTTACATCCGGACAGATTAGCAGTCTTTTCTTACGCTCACGTTCCTTGGATAAAAAAACAACAAAAATCATTAGAAAAATATGGATTACCAACCGCCGAAGAAAAACTAAAACTATTTAAAACCGCTTATGAATTACTTTCAAAAAACAATTATCAAATCATCGGGTTAGACCATTTTGCTCTACCGGAAGACGAATTGAGCATAGCGCTGCGTAACAAAAAATTACATAGAAATTTTCAAGGATACTGCACTTTGGAGACTACCGGACAAGTCTATGCATTGGGTGTTAGCGGAATCAGTCAAATGGAAAATGCATATCTACAAAATACCAAAGATTTAAAAATTTATACAGACAAAATCAACAAAGGCGAATTTGCTGTTGAAAAATATTATATCCCTAATGAAAATGAAAAAATAATTAGGCAAATAATAGAAGAAATAATGTGTAATCTGGAAGTAGATATCTATGAAATTGCTCAACAATACAATAAAAAAACGGATGAAATTTATCAAATTACACAGGTAGATAAAGAAGCTTTAAAAACCTATGAAAAAGAAGAATTCATTCGCTGCAAAAAAGATTTTTATCAATTAACACCCAAAGGACAATTTTTTATGCGAATTATAGCCGCCGCTTTTGATCCGCAAATGAAAAATAATTCCAAAACTTTTTCAAAAGCTTTGTAAAAAATGAAAAAAATAGCCATAATAGGAGCAGGAATAACAGGATTAAGTATTGCATATTACCTCAAAAAAGCAAATATCCCATTTGTGATTTTTGAAAAAAACAATCGAGTTGGAGGAGTAATAAAAACTGAAAATAAAAATGGTTTTGTATTTGAAAGAGGACCCAATACCGGTGTTATATCAGGTTTGGAATTAGCAAACCTTTTAGATGAATTAAAAGATAACTTACCCATAAAATATGCTGACGAAAAAAGCAAAAAAAGACTCATTTGGAAAAATAACCGATGGGAGGCATTACCCCAAGGGCTGATTTCAGGCATTAAAACACCACTTTTTACAACCCGAGATAAGCTCAAAGTTGCAACTGAATATTTTAGAAAAAAAGGAAATTACGAAACCGAATCATTAGCCCAAACCGTTACTAGAAGATTAGGAAAAAGTTTTTTGGATTATGCAATCGATCCTTTTGTATCGGGGGTTTATGCCGGAGATCCTGAAAAACTCATCACAAAATATGCTTTTCCGAAACTATATAATTTGGAAGATAAATATGGAAGTTTCATCAAAGGAAGTATCAAATTATCTAAAATACGAAGCAAAGAATATAAACAAAAAGTCAATAAAAAAATATTTTCCTTTGAAAAAGGATTACAACAACTTCCCGATGAACTCTATAAAATTATTGGAAAAGAACAAGTGAAATTCAATCAAAAAGATTTGAAAATTCATTATAAAGGAAATTATAAGTTTCAAATAGATAATGAGTGTTTTACACATGTTATATCAACTGTTAAACCCCAAGATTTGACAACAATTGCCCAATTTATTCCTTTCCAAGAAACGAAAAGTTTACAAAAGATGAAATATGCCAAAATAATTCATGTAAATATAGGTTTTAATCAATGGAAAGGCGAGAATTTAGATGCATTTGGCGGGCTTATTCCTACCAAAGAACGAAAGGATATCATGGGAATACTCTATATGTCATCTCAATTTCCTGAAAGAGCACCCTTGGGCGGAGCATTGTTTTCCGTATTTATGGGTGGAACAAAAAAAGAGTATATTTTCAATTACAAAGACGATAAAATCCAAAGTATAATAGCAGAAAATTTTAAATCTTTATTAAAATTAGACAAATTTTCTCCTGACTTGTTTGAAATCAATAGATATCCGTCAGCCATTGCACAGTATGGCAAGGAAAGTAAAGAAAAATTAGAAGCTATCCGTTCTATCGAGAACAAATTTCAAGGATTTCTAATCAAAGGAAGTATTAAAGACGGAATAGGAATTTCGGATAGGATAACCCAAGCATATTTAACTACAAAAAAAATTATTAGCACATGAAAAAATTGATAGTTTTAAGTAATATGGGAGGTGCCAGAAATGAAAAAGAACTGAAATTATTCCTTAAAAACATGTTTAAGGATAAAAGGATATCTCCCGGATTATGGCGATATATAATTCCTGCATTTCTTCCACAATTACGTTACAAAAAAGTATGGAAAAATTATGAAAAAATCGGAGGTAGCAGAATATATAAGCTTACGGAAAGCCTTGTTTACAAGATGAATAAAATAAGCAAAACTCCCGTTACTTTTAGTATGCGTTACACCCAACCATTTTTAAAAGATGTTGTACAAAACGAAGATATATATATCATTGCAATGTATCCTCATTTTTCAACTACAACTGTTCAAAGTATAATAGATGAAATGGATGAATTGCCAAACAATCAGCAAAAGTATATAGTTCATACTTATTATAATGATCCTGATTTTAATAAAATATTAAGTAAATCAATAATTAGTCAAATTGATAATCCCCAAGAATATCATTTGATATTTTCTGCCCATGGTTTACCCGTTTTTATTACTCGCAAAGGAGATCCATACCGTAAACAAATTGAGGAACATGTAGAAATTTTAAGTAAACTTTTACCAAATTTCAAAAGTATTAGTTTGGGATTTCAATCGCGATTGGGTCCGGTAGAATGGGAAAAACCTTATTTAGAAGAGGTATTAAAAAAGTTTAAAGGAGAAAAAGTGATTATTTATCCTTTATCTTTTTTGATTGACAACTCTGAAACCGATTTTGAATTAAAAATTGAATATGCTGCATATGCAAAAAAAATAGGTATTAGAAAATATAAAGTTTTGGAGTGTTTGAATGATAATGAAGAATTAGCTCATTATCTATTGAACTTAGTACGAACATAAATATTAAAAAAGAGGCTGTCCATTAAGTTTTGACAGCCTCTTTTTTAAAACTTTATTGTTTGACTATTTTAAAAGCAGAAAGTACATTATTAACTTCTAACTTAACAAAATAAATACCTTTTTTCCAGTGAGAAAAATCAACCGTAAGATTATTGTGTTTGGGTTCAAATTCATAAATTTTCTTGCCCGAAATATCGAATACACTGATATTATCAATGTTTTCTTCAGTAGAAATATTCAAGTGGTTATTAACAGGGTTGGGGTAGTATTTTAATCCTTTGATTT
>JALSPZ010000072.1 GCA_026985675.1 Flavobacteriales bacterium | reverse complement strand
TACATTATCCGTTGGCAGCCCATCGTCAGAGAGCTTATCCCGAATTACAAAATACTTTTGTTCCGGCAACGGATTATGTGATGAAAAGAATTGTCAGTATCCCCGTAAATGAAACTTTAAATAGTGAAGAAATAGAATTTATTTGCGAAATAATCAATAAATATTGAAAAAAATCAAGAACATATTAAGTGGAAATATTTGGTTAAAAATATCTTTTTTCAATTCCTTTGGTGTGATTAGTCGGGTTGTCAGTGGCTGGATTATCAATAAATTAATAGCCATTTATATTGGACCGCAAGGAACTACATTGAGTGAACAATTGAGAAATTTTATCCAAAGTTTGGAAGGAGTTTCTACCCTTGGCATTCAAGAAGGAGTAACCAAATACGGAGCCAAATACGAACACAATTCCAAACAACTGCAAAGCTTCCTTTCGACGGCTTATAAAATTGTATTGATAACTTCGTTCCTTACCGGGATTCTTATTTTTTTGTTTGCTAAAAAGATAAACCTAATACTTTTCCCTGATTATGATTTTGTAAACATCATCAAAATAAGTGCTGTTATTTTACCGATTGCCGCTATAAATATGGTGCTAAAAGCCATTTTGCGCGGTTTTCAACAATATAAGAAAATTACCTATATCGGGGTCAGTTCAAATATAATCGTTACAATGTTTGCCATTTATTTGATCTACAAATACCGATTGACAGGCGCTTTGTTTTTGGTATTATTGACACAAATTGCAGGATTTGTTATTACTTTGTTTTATATTCGAAAAGATTTTCAAAAAATATTCAAATTTTCTTTCGGCAATACCGATAAAAAGCATTATAAACGTTTGTATGCTTATATTTTAATGGCAATTATCAGTTCATTGGTTGTTCCTGTTTTTAATATTTTGATACGAAATTTGATTTTTGATTATTATCAAGGCGATTTGGGAGTTCACGCAGGCTATTGGGATGCGGTGAAAAAAATTTCGGGTTTATTTCTCAGTTTGATTTTGCCCGTGTTCAGCTTGTATTATTATCCGCAATTGGCAAAAATTCATACCAATATTGAATTAAAACAAGAGATAAAGAATTTTTTAAAGCAAATTTTTCCATATTTCACGCTTGGTATTTTATTATTATATCTATTTAGAAAACTTGCATTACTCATCTTTTTTTCAGATGCCTATTTAGCTTCCGAAAAGTTATTTTTATGGCAATTGGCAGGAGATTACTTACGGGTTCTCTCGATGACTTTGGCTTTTTTGATGCTTGCCAAAGCACACGTCCTAAAATATATATTATTAGAAATAGGATTTTGGGTAATTTATTATTTTCTAAGTTATTATTTACTCGGAAAATATGAACTTTACGGTGTTACACTTGCTTATTTTTATGCTTATGTTTTTTATTTATCGGGTTTAGTTCTGATTTATAAAAAATATCTTTTTTCAAAAGAAGAGTTAATCATAAAATAAAATCTATTTCAACCTTACAAACTTGTCATAGTCCCTGATATAATCGCTTTCATCAAATTTTCCCGAATTTAATACCAAACAGACGCTTCCTTGTGAAAAGTCTTTAAGCTCACGCCATATACCTTGGGGTAATAATAATCCCGTATCCGGACGATTCAATAAAATTTGTTTACGCTCTTTTCCGTCATCAATAATCACAGTAAAACTACCGCTGATAGCAATTAACAATTCCAACTGTTCCCTATGTGCGTGTCCTCCCCTATACGCTCCGGCAGGCACGTTATATAAATAGTAAACCCTCCGGATATCAAATGGTAAAATATCATTTTCAATGACAGCCAAATTTCCTCTGGTATCTATAACTTTCGGAATTTCTATAAAAATACAATCCTCAATATGATTTTGTTTAAAAACTTCTTTATTCATAACGCAAAGCTTCGATTGGATCCAATTTAGCCGCTTTATACGCAGGATATAATCCCGAAATAAAAGCTACGACAAATATAATAAATATAGATGCTCCAATAGCATTCCAGGGCATACTGAAAGGCATTTTAAACAATTTGGAAATACCGAATCCCATCATTAATCCCAACAAAATTCCAACAAATCCACCCAAAAAAGTAATGACAAAAGTTTCGACAAAAAACTGCACCAAAACCAAAAAACTACTCGCTCCGAGTGCTTTCCTTATACCTATTTCACGGGTTCGTTCCGTTACGGAAACCAACATTATATTCATCAAAGCGATTGATGAACCTAAAATCGTGATTAAACCCACTATAAAAGCAAAATAAGTCAAATATTGACTGACATTTTTAAGTTCTTTTTCCAATTCATCGCTTCTGTTGATACCGAAATTATCGGGCTGTCCCGGACGTAATTTTCTGATATTACGCATCAAACCGACGGCTTTGGCAATCGTTGCTTCATAAGCCGATTTGTCTTTCACCGAAACGCTGATATTATAATTAATGTTCGGACTACTGAAAATACTTCGTGCCAAATTTAACGGGATATAGATATCGGAATTTCTACTGCCGGCAAAAGTTGAACCTTTGGGTTTCAGTAAACCTATAATTTTAAAACGATTACCTTTAATAATAATTTCTTTTCCTATAACGGAAGTATTGGGAAAGAGTTCATCTTTCAGGTCTTTTCCTACAATAGCAAAATATTTGTTATTTTGGATATCTTTGGGATGGAAAGCTTTACCTTTTTCAATTTTATCGTTGTTTATCGTGATAAAATTTTCATCAACTCCGAGAATTTTATATTTAGGATCGGATTTTTTATCAAAATTCTTAACACTAATATTATTGGCGGCATAAAAATAAAGCGATACTATATTATCGGGGGTATTAAACTTGTTTTTAAAACTTACGGATTGTCTATAAGTTATCGGAGGATTAAGCTTTACTTTACGTCTTCCGTGCCTACGTTGAAAAAGTTCGTTTTGAAAACGTTTGAATGTAAATTTATTAGAACCCAAACTCGCCAAACTCGATGAAAAATTGTTGTCAATACCTTTAACAACGGTCAAAGTTCCTACCAAAGCCATAATCCCGATAGCAATAATCATCAATGTAATAGCCGCCCTGAGTTTCTGAGTTTTTATGGATTCCAAAGCCATTCGAACATTATCTAAAAGTATTTTTATCATACTATTGTTTTTCTTATGAAAATAAAATCATAAACTTATAATAAAATACGACTAAAAACGTTTTTTATTACAAAAAGAATTAATATTTTTACGTAAATTTAAAAACAAATGACGAATATGAAAAAAATAGCTTTATTAGTATTGACAATCAGCTTATTAACAAGCTCTTGTGTCAGCAAGAAAAAATACAATCAGCTTAAAGAAGGAAAAGCGGAAGTTGAACAATATTTACGGGAATACAAAGACAAACTTTACAAATGCGAAACGGACAAGGATAAATATCAAACCCGTTTGGAAGCCCTTCAACAGAACAATAAAACATTACAAGATGCTTTGGATAAATGCGTTAATTTGAATCAGCAAGGCAATATCAATATCAGTAAATTATTGGACGAAATCAATACTTCCAACAAATATATTCGTATGTTGATATTGGAAAACAAGAAAAAAGATTCGTTAAACAAAGTATTGACTTCACGTATCACTCGCTCCCTAAAAACCGAAGATACCAAAGATTTGGACGTGAAAGTAAAAAAAGGAGTGGTCTTTATTTCCTTATCGGACAAAATGATGTTTAAATCGGGAAAAACTCAAATTACCAAACAAGCCGACAGTGTTTTATACAAATTGGCTAAAATCATCAATGACTACAAAGATTATGAAGTATTAATTGAAGGACATACCGACAATGTTCCCATTCATACCAAATGTATTAAAGATAATTGGGATTTGAGTGCGCTCAGAGCCACTGCCATTGCCCGAAAATTGCAGAAAGATTTTGGCGTGGATCCTGCCCGTTTGACCGCCGGTGGTCGTGGAGAATGGGTGCCGAAAGTGGATAATGATACGCCCGAACATAGAGAAATCAATAGACGAACCGAAATTATTTTGTTACCTAAATTAGACCAGTTTAATAAACTAATGAAGCAGGGAGAAGGACAAAATTAATAATTATTAAAAAATATGAAACCGCTCATTTTCGGGCGGTTTTTTTAGGTTTTC
>JALSPZ010000071.1 GCA_026985675.1 Flavobacteriales bacterium | reverse complement strand
TTGGATTATTGATTTAGGACCGGAAGGGGGAGACAAAGGAGGTCATTTGGTTTTTATGGGAACACCGGAAGAATTAGTAGCCGATGGAAAATCTTTATTGACTACCTTTTTAAAAGAAAAATTATAAAATTAATCCAAATAAAAAGGCACCTTTATAAAAGGCGCCTCTTAAAAATATGATAATACTTACATTTTAATTTGTAGGCAATATAGTTATTGTAGGATACTGTGCCGGTGTTACCAAAGGTAAATTAGCATTATATTTGCTTTCAATAGCTTTAATAAACTCATTTGCTATGATGGCATATCCTCTGGAATTCGGATGCACACCGTCTAAACCAAAGGCTAATTCATCCAAGTTTGTTCCGTTAAAATAATCGGCAGTATAAATGGAGCCATCTTCAATGACCAAATTATTATGTAATTTTTGCATTACCATAGCCATATCAGCTACTGCAAGACCTTTTGCATCAGCCAAAGCAGTGATAGTAGCATTATAGGCAGCCGTTGCATTTCTTACCCTTTCGATTTCCTTTTTAGTTAAAATCCATTTGTTTTCCAAAGGAATGGTAAGCCCGTAAACCAATTGAGGATTATTAGGATCCGGCGCTACTCCGATAACAGATTTTGCCGGAAGCACTACCAAATCTTCATCCGAAGTTTGTCTAATGGAAGGTATTCCCAACCCACTTAAATCGGTTAAGTCGGCATCCTCAATGACCATAGGGTTGGCTCCCAATCCAAAGCTAATCATACGTGCGGTAGCTTCATCCTGATCTATTAAATTATTAGCAAGTGCCGCTTGTATCCCTGCGTTATATTGAGCATAAGCATTATTTAAAGCATCTACTGTAGCTTGATCATCCAATGGTATAGGATTATAAGGAATAGTGGTAAAATAAGGTACGGAAGCCACATCAGGTATCGTAGCCACTACACCTTTTGCACCATTTGCAGTTAAAGCATCTAAAAATTGTTGATATAAATAACCGAAAACTCCCGGATCCGTGATATCATTAGGTCCGTAAGTCGTAACATCTTGATTTCCGGTTTGATCAGTTCCCACACCTCCGGAAGTAGCATAAGATAAAACATCGTTATTTCCAATCCAAAGTGTAAAGAATGTAGCATTTTGCGAAGCTGCATCTTGAATAACTGTTGCAGCAGTAGAAGAAGCCATTCGCACATAATAAGGATTTGCTTTACCCAAAGCAATATTAGCTAAATCTCCATATCCAGAAGCAGCCAAATGGTAAATCTTAGCTCCGGGAACACCCATATTATTATAAGGACCGGGATGAATGTTAGAAACTTCAATGGTTGGGGTTTCATTAATTCGTTCTACTGCTCCCTGCGAAGCATCAATTACTAATTTGGGTTCGGCAATTACGTTGCCCAAAAGAGTTAAACCTCCTATATCTTTGGTATCATCATCCAAATAAGGCTGAGTAAAATCACCACCTCCGGCAAGTTTCATTTGCTCGGATAAAATTTTCGGAAAAGACATACTTTGACCGGATTTATAAAGCGTTCCATTGGTATAACCTGCGGTTAACGAATTACCTACGGCTACATATTTACTAAAATCCGCATCGCCGGAAGTGTAAGTTCCTTCTCCAATGGGATTACTAAATTCAGGTTCACATGCAGTAAATATCAAACCTGTTAACATTAATAATATATAAAAATATTTTTTCATAACTTTCAATTTTTTCTGTTTAATTTATTTTATAAGTTAATCCAAATCCGGGAATAATAGCATTAGCTATATAAGTTCCTCCAAATCTATAAGCGGAACCTTCTCCTCTTACCCAAGTATAATCTGTTCTTTCTTTCGATTTATGATAAAGTATGGAAAAATCCAAAGAAAGTTTATTCATTTGATAACCAAAGCCAACAGTGAAGTTGTCAGAATCTATACTGGGAGTTTCGGGTGAAAATCTAGTTTCAGGAAGAGGAGATTGGTCAAAATAATAACCGGCTCTTACTGCCATTTTATCATTTAATTTATATTCTGCACCTAATCTGAATGTATTGCTATTTTTCCAATCTTTATCACTTACGCTGTCGGGTAATCCGTTGGCAAAACTTATTTTCAATTGTTTATATACACTCCAATAAGTATAATTATAATCAAAAGCCAAAAGAAGTTTATCGGTTGGTTTTACGGAAATTCCAACGCCCAATTCTGCCGGCATCGGTAATTGAGCAGAAAATGCAGTTGTAGTCAATTGGTTCGACAAAATTGCCGGAACATTTTCAAAATTTGCCACACCTTCTTTTGCATCTAAAATAATTTTGGAACGATAATTCAATCCCATAGAAACTTTATCCGTAGGTTTGAAAGCCAAAGAAAAAGCATATCCTGCTGCTCCAACCCAACCGGAATCCAAATTAGCATAAGTTTTCTCTCCATTATCACCCGTTAAATATCTATTGATATCTTTACTATAAGTAATGTTTCCATAAGCCATAATAAAAGAAGCCGATGCACTAAACATATCGGAAAATTTGTAAGCAATGGAAGGTTGAATATAAATTACCTTCATCGATATATCTCTTACAATTTGCGAACCTGCCCACTTGTTCCAAACCGAAGAACTACCAAAGGGAGTGTAAACAGCCAAGCCTATTGATACATTGTCTTCCGCTTGATAAGTTAAGTAAAGATAAAAAGGAGTTCCCAACGGATTGTCGGTTTGTGCTTGCCAATTGTAAAGCTCATTTTGAAACTTGACATTAGACATTATTCCACTCACTCCAAACGAAACGGCAAACTTATCTTTTAAAAAAGATATACCTGCCGGATTAAAAAAAGCGGTTTCGGGATTTTCAAAAACCGATAAACCTGCATGTGCCATACCCAGCATTCTTTGTCCTTGAAGTGCGACGCGATATCCGCCGGCAAATGCTACTGACATACTGAGCATCAAAATACTTGTAAATAGTAGTTTTCTCATAGTTATTTATTTTTTGGTTAAATATATTAATTTTTTGTAAACTTTTTACTACAAAAAATCATAAAAAATTAAAATAAATCATTTTTTGCCTAAAAAATCAAGTGTCTTCTCAAAAAACAGTTGCTGCTGTTCACTATGCACCCAATGTCCACTATCGGGAATTTTAATAATTTCCGCTTTTGGAAAATGTGCTTTTATCAATGCAATATCCTCATCTTGGATATAAGGAGATTTTTCTCCTTTAATGAATACTACCGGTTTTTCATAAACACTCATCGGGGAAAGCGGTTCTCCCAAAATATCCAAATTTTCTTCCAAAACGGGAATATTGGCTTTCCATTGAAAAGTTCCGTCTTTTTTTCGCTTGATATTTTTTGCTAAAAAAGCGGCAATGGTTTTGTTTTGAAGCTTGTTTATCAAGCTATTTTCAATTGTTCGTCGGTCTGTTGTTTTCAAGTCCACAGAATGTATGGCTTGAAAAATAAAATGATGATGTGGAGGATAATATTTGGGGGAAATATCAACAATTATAAGCTTATTTATCATCTCGGGATAATTTATAGCAAAATACATAGCCGTTTTTCCGCCCATAGAATGTCCAATTAAATCAAAATTTGTTAATCGATAATAATCAGCATACTTTTTTAAATCAAGGGACATTTCTTCGTAATTCATTTCATCCGAATGAAAACTTTTGCCATGGTTTCTTTGATCAACAAGATGAACTTGAAAACCTTTATCGGTATATTTTCTCGCCAAGGTTATCCAATTATCTCCCATTCCTAATAAGCCATGTAAAATAATTAAAGGTTTTCCTTCTCCTATTATTTTGGAATGTAATATTTTTTGCTTGTCCATTAAATTATTTCAATTTTTCCAAATACATAGCAATCACATTTTGCATCCCGTAAAGTAAAGATTCGACGATCAACGCATGACCTATGGAAACTTCGTCCAAAAAAGGAACATTTTGTTTAAAAAAAGTAATATTTTCCAAATTTAAATCATGTCCGGCATTGATCCCCAACCCTAATTCATGAGCCAAGCGTGCACTTTCTCTAAAATTTTTAACTGCATTTTCAGGATCAACCGAAAAATTTTTGGCATAGGACTCCGTATAAAGTTCAATTCTATCCGTACCGATCTCTACTGCTCCTCTTACCATTTCAGGTACAGG
>JALSPZ010000070.1 GCA_026985675.1 Flavobacteriales bacterium | reverse complement strand
TCGCGGGTTCGAGTCCCGTCTCCCGCTCAACTCAAGGCCGATGTAGCTCAGGGGTAGAGCGCTTCCTTGGTAAGGAAGAGGTCACGGGTTCAAATCCCGTCATTGGCTCAAAGGAGGCATACTTTTAGAAAACAATAAAGATAAAAATTAGTATTATGGCTAAAGAAAAATTCGAAAGAACCAAACCGCACGTTAATATAGGTACCATTGGTCACGTTGACCACGGTAAAACTACATTGACCGCTGCAATAACAAAAGTATTAGCAGACAAAGGACTTGCCGAGGTTAAGGACTTCGATGCTATTGACAATGCTCCTGAAGAAAAAGAAAGGGGAATTACTATCAACACGGCTCACGTGGAATATCAAACTGATAAAAGACACTATGCACACGTTGACTGTCCGGGTCACGCTGACTATGTTAAAAACATGGTAACAGGTGCTGCTCAAATGGATGGTGCAATCTTAGTAGTTGCTGCTACTGACGGTCCTATGCCGCAAACTCGTGAACACATCCTTTTAGCTCGACAAGTAGGCGTGCCTAGAATTGTAGTGTTTATGAACAAAGTGGATATGGTGGATGATGAAGAGTTGTTAGAATTAGTTGAAATGGAAATCCGTGAATTGTTAGATTTCTATGAATATGATGGAGATAATACTCCTGTTATCCAAGGTTCTGCATTAGGTGCTTTGAATGGTGAAGAAAAATGGGTTAAAACAGTTCAAGAATTAATGGATGCAGTTGATCAATATATTCCTGAGCCTCAAAGAGATACTGAAAAACCATTTTTGATGCCTGTTGAAGATGTATTCTCAATTACAGGACGTGGAACAGTGGCTACCGGTAGAATTGAAACAGGAGTTATCAATACCGGAGATCCGGTTGAAATTATTGGTTTAGGTGATGAAAAATTAACTTCTGTTGTAACTGGAGTTGAAATGTTCCGTAAAATCTTAGATAGAGGTGAAGCCGGTGATAATGTAGGTTTATTACTTCGAGGTATCGACAAAAACCAAATTCGTCGGGGTATGGTAATCGCAGCTCCTGGAACTATTACACCTCATAAAAAATTTAAAGCAGAAGTTTATATCTTGAAAAAAGAAGAAGGTGGTCGTCACACTCCTTTTCACAACAACTATCGTCCTCAATTCTATTTGAGAACAACTGATGTTACCGGTGAAATTCATTTGCCCGAAGGAGTAGAAATGGTATTGCCTGGAGATAACTTGACTATTGAAGTAGAATTGATTTATCCTGTTGCTATCAACAAAGGTTTACGTTTCGCTATCCGTGAAGGAGGTAGAACAGTTGGAGCAGGACAAATAACAGAAATTTTAGACTAACTTATTTAGTTTAGAATATAAACTAATGTGAATTTGAAGTCTGTTTACAGGCTTCAAATTCTCTATAAACGGGCGTAGCTCAGTTGGTAGAGCACTGGTCTCCAAAACCAGGTGTCGGGAGTTCGAGTCTCTCTGCCCGTGCAAAGGAATTGATTCAATCATTTTAATATAAAATTATGTTTAAAAGTTTTATTGAATACGTAAAGGGAGCTTACTACGAATTGGTAAACAATGTTGTGTGGCCTTCTTGGGACGAAGTTTATAAATTAACTATTGTAGTTGCCGTATTTTCAGCTATATTTTCAATATTTATAGGAATTGTAGATTATATTTTTAGAACCATACTGCAATCCTATTATAAATTTATTAAAAGCTAAATTATAAATGAGTAGCGATACAGGGAAAAAATGGTATGTTATCAAAGTTATCAGCGGTAAGGAAGCCAAGATAAAAAAAATGATGGAAAATGAGATTCAGCGTAATCATTTGGAAGATTATGTTGGACAGATATTGGTTCCTACTGAAAAAACTTTTCATATCAAAGACGGAAAACGTATTCAAAAAGACAAAACTTTATTTCCCGGATATATTTATATAGAAGCCAATTTAGCCGGAGAATTTCCTCATGTAGTGAAATCAATTCCGGGTGTTATGGGATTTCTTAGTGGGGTAAAAGGAGGAGATCCAATGCCTTTGAGTAAAAAAGAGGTAAACAGAATTTTAGGAAAACTAGATGAATTGGCTGTAAATTCAGGAAATGTTCATATACCTTTTAGTGTAGGAGACCAGATTACGGTTACGGATGGACCTTTTAAAGGATTTGAAGGAGTAGTTGAACAAGTAAATCCAGAGAGAAATAAAGTAACGGTTTCAGTCCGTTTCTTTGGAAGAAAAACACCTTTGGATTTAAATTATTATCAAATAAAAAAAGCATAACTGTTACGCATTTATATATCATAAACTATTTAGCTTCCACATAATAGTTTAATAAAAAAAGAAAAAAATGGCAAAAGAAATCAGTAAAGTAATTAAATTACAAATTCGGGGAGGTCAAGCGAATCCTTCGCCACCGGTTGGACCCGCATTAGGTGCCGCAGGTTTGAATATCATGGAGTTTTGCAAGCAATTCAATGCCCGTACGCAAGACAAAATGGGGAAAGTTTTGCCTGTTGCAATTAATGTTTATTCGGATAAATCTTTTGATTTTGTCGTAAAAACACCACCTGCTGCAGTTCAATTGATGGAAGCCGCTAAAATCAAAAAAGGATCTGGGGAGCCTAACCGAAACAAAGTTGGAACTGTAACTTGGGAACAAGTAAAACAGATAGCAGAAGATAAAATGCCCGACTTAAATGCATTTACCGTTGAGTCGGCTATGAAGATGGTTGCCGGTACGGCTAGATCAATGGGATTAACTATTGAAGGAGAAAATCCTTTTAACTAAAAACGTTTTTAAAAATGGCAAAAATAAGTAAAAAACGAAGAGAGGTTTTAGCAAAATATGATAAAAATGTACAATATTCTCTTCAAGAAGCAAGTAAATTAGTCAAAGATTTATCTACCGAAAAATTTGATGCTTCTGTTGATTTAGCTGTCCGTTTAGGTGTTGATCCGCGAAAAGCTAATCAAATGGTTAGAGGAGTTGTAACATTACCTCATGGAACAGGAAAAGATAAAAAAGTTTTGGCTTTAGTTACTCCTGATAAAGAAGAAGAAGCAAAAGCAGCCGGCGCAGACTATGTAGGTTTGGATGAGTATCTTGATAAAATCAAAGCAGGCTGGACAGATGTAGATGTTATTATCACTATGCCCAGTGTAATGAGAAAATTAGGTCCCTTGGGACGTATATTAGGTCCGAGAGGTTTAATGCCTAACCCTAAAACAGGTACGGTAACAATGGAAGTTGGAAAAGCTGTAAAAGATGTTAAAGCCGGAAAAATTGATTTTAAAGTTGATAAAACCGGTATAGTTCACGCGTCGGTAGGTAAAGTTTCTTTTGATGCAAAAAAAATCGAAGAAAATGCGGCTGAATTAATTAATACCTTAAATAAGTTGAAACCCTCGGCTGCCAAAGGTACTTATATGAAAAGTATTGCTATTTCTTCGACTATGGGACCCGGAATAAAAGTAGATCCCAAAAGTATCTAATTACAGATCTAAAAAGACAAAAAATGAGAACAAGAGAACAAAAAGCTCAATTAATAGAAGAATTAACTCAACAATTATCAGAATATAATGTAATATATCTCGTAGATATTTTGGGACTAAATGCCCAAACTACTTCCGATTTGAGAAGAGCTTGTCATAAAGATAATGTTACATTGAAAGTGGTTAAAAACACTATGCTTAAACAAGCAATGGATAAATCTGATAAAGAGTTTGGAGAGTTAGTTGATGTATTGGTTGGTAATTCGGCCTTAATGTTGTCCAATACCGGAAACAAACCGGCAGAAATTATTAAAAATTACCGAAAAAAATCCCAAAAACCTCAATTAAAAGGTGCTTGGATTGAAGAAGGAATTTATATCGGTGATGAACAGTTGGATAATTTGGTAAATATCAAATCCAAAGAAGAATTACTAGGAGAAATCATCGGATTGTTACAATCACCTGTTAAAAACGTACTTTCTGCACTTCAATCGGGTGGTGGAAAAATTGCAGGTATTTTGAAAACATTATCTGAAAAATCAGAATAAAAAATAAACTTTTAAATTAAATTATAAATTAAAAAACGATAGAAAAATGGCAGATTTAAAAAAATTAGCAGAAGAATTGGTTAACTTAACCGTTAAAGAAGTTAACGAA
>JALSPZ010000069.1 GCA_026985675.1 Flavobacteriales bacterium | reverse complement strand
TCGATTTCTTGCATTTTGTTTTTATTTTTTTGAATTATTATTATAAAATATTTACGAATTTACGAATAAATAATTTTAAAATTCTACAGATTTATTCTATGTTTTTAACCGCAAAGTCGCAAAGAACGCAAAGTTGTCGCAATTAAATTCTTAAATGTGTTATGAATTTCATTTTAATTACTATGTTTTTTTAATCCGGAGTGTGTTTCTTAACCGCAAAGTCGCAAAGAACGCAAAGATTTCGCAAATAAATCTTTATTAGTATATATAATCATAAAAATATAAATATAAAAGATAAAGTTTAACCTTGGCGGCACTTTGCGTTCTTTGCGGTTTTACAAACAAACGATCAAGTGTCAATAAATACAAAAATTAAGAAACTTTGTTTCTTTTTTTAGCCGGTAATAAAGCCAAATCCAATACTTCTTCCACCTTATCCACATAATGAAAAGTTAATCCTTTGATGTAGTCTTTATTGATTTCTTCCACATCTTTTTTATTTTTTTCGGATAAAATAATCTCTTTGATTTTGGCACGTTTGGCTGCCAGAATTTTCTCCTTAATTCCTCCTACGGGCAAGACTTTTCCACGCAGTGTTATTTCACCGGTCATAGCAATTTTCGGTTTGACTTTTCTACCTGTTAAAGCTGAAACCATTGAAGTAAGCATGGTAATCCCCGCCGATGGTCCGTCTTTCGGGGTGGCACCTTCGGGAACGTGCACGTGAATTTGATATTTTTCAAAAATATCTTCGGGTAAACCTAATTTTTGATATTTGGATTTGATATAGGACAAAGCAATTTGAGCCGATTCTTTCATCACTTGTCCCAAATTTCCCGTCAGATTGAGTTGTCCTTTCCCTTTGGATAAAATGGATTCTATGAACAAAATATCTCCCCCAACCCTTGTCCAAGCCAATCCGGTTACCACGCCCGGAATATTATTGCCTTCGTATTCGCTGATGGAAAATTTGGGTTTCCCTAGAATTTTTTCCAAATCATCCGGAGAAATTTTGGGATTATAATCTTCTTCCATAGCAATGGATTTGGCAATATTCCGTACGACTTTGGCAATCATTTTATCCAAAGTTCTCACGCCGGATTCACGGGTATAGTTTTCAATGATTTTACGAATTTGTTTTTTGCCCAAAATCACATCTTTTTCTTTAAGCCCGTGTTCTTTGAGTTGTTTAGGCAAAAGATGACGTTTGGCAATTTCAATTTTTTCTTCAACGGTATATCCGCTCACGGGAATGATTTCCATACGATCGCGCAATGCCCAAGGGATATCATAAAAATAATTGGCAGTAGCAATAAACATTACTCTGGATAAATCGTATCCGATTTCCAAGAAATTATCATAAAATTCGGAATTTTGTTCGGGATCCAACACTTCCAACATTGCAGATGAAGGATCTCCTTTGTGTCCGTATCCGAGTTTATCTATTTCGTCCAAAATAAAAACCGGATTGGAAGTTCCCGCTTTTTTTATGGATTGTATAATTCTTCCGGGCATAGCACCAATATAAGTTTTTCGGTGTCCACGAATTTCGGCTTCGTCTTTGAGTCCGCCCAAAGACATTCTCACATATTTTCGTCCAACGGCTTCCGCTATTGATTTTCCTAAGGAAGTCTTTCCAACTCCCGGAGGTCCGTAAAGACAAAGAATGGGCGATTTCATATCATTTTTGATTTTTAAAACCGCCAAATATTCAATAATACGTTTTTTTACATCTTCCAAGCCAAAATGATCTCTATCCAAAATTTCTTGTGCTTTTTTCAAATCTATTTTGTCTTCGGAAAGTTCGTCCCAAGGCAAGTCCAACATCAATTCGAGATAATTTCTCTGCACGGCATAATCGGGTGCTTGCGGGTTCATCCGTTGCAAACGTTTGATTTCTTTGTCAAAATGAGCCGCAACTTTTTGTTTCCATTTTTTTTCTTGGGCCCGTTTTTTCATTTCTTCAATCTCTTTGCCTCCCACATCGCCCAATTCTTCTTGAATGGTGCGAATTTCCTGATGTAAAAAATACTCACGACTTTGCTTATCCAAAACTTTGCGGGTTTTGTTTTGGATATCTTGTTTGAGCTGCAAACGTTGCACTTCTTCATCGAGTAATTTGATAAGACCCATAGCACGTTTTTCAAAATCGTCGGTTTCCAGTAATTCTTGTTTTTTGGCTACGGATACTTGTAAATTTGAAGTAACAAAATTTACCAAAAATACAGGGCTGTTAATATTTTCAATAGCAAAACTAGCTTCTGAAGGTAAATTAGGATTAAGTTTGATTACTTGCACTGCCAAATCCTTAATGGTTTCGACCAACGCTTGAATTTGTTTGGTATCCTTAGGCCAAGCATCGGGTAATGTTTCAATATCCGCTACCAAATAAGGTTGTTCTTTGATAAAACTTTTAATACGAAAACGTTTGATTCCTTGAATGATTACCGTCAGATTTCCGTCAGGCATTTTTATTATTCTTTGCAAACGAGCTACGGTTCCGGTTTTATAAATATCATTGGGTCCCGGAATTTCGACTTGTGGATTGATTTGCGCCACCACTCCCAACAGTTTATCCGATTTTTCGGCATCTTCTATCAGTTTTATGGATTGATCCCTTCCGACGGAAATAGGTATAACCACTCCGGGCAAGAGTATGTTGTTTCTTAAAGTAAGTACCGGTAAATTATGTGGAACTTCTTCATTTTGAAGTTTTTGCTCATCTTCGGGGGTTAATAAAGGAATAAATTCCGAATCGTCATTGATCATATCAAATAAAAAATTGTCCATTCCTCTCTTCATATTTTTTGTTTTAATTTTGGTAATTCCTTGCAATAATTATACCCAACCCATTCAAAATAAAAAACTGCAATTTTGTCAGTTATTATCTTTGGATTTTAAGGTTTTGTTGAAAGGCACACGATTTTGAATACTGCGAGCCAAAGTAATTTCATCTGTATATTCCAATTCCTCTCCTACCGAAATTCCTCGGGCTATTGTAGATATTTCGGGTGAAACGGGCAATCCGGTAAGTTTACGGTATAAATAAAAATTAGTAGTATCTCCGTCCACAGTAGCGCTTAGTGCTAAAATCACTTCCCTTATATTTTGATTTTGAATGCGTTGTATCAACCGGTCAATACTTAAATCCGAAGGACTTATGCCCTCCAAAGGAGAAATTATTCCTCCCAAGACGTGATAAACTCCTTTGTATTCGCCTGTTTTTTCAATCGCCATTACATCCCGAATATCTTCCACTACGCAAACCAAAGTATGGTCACGAGAATTGTCTTGACAAATTTCACATACTTCCGTATCCGAAATGTTGTTACAAATTTTACAATATTTGATATCATTTCTAAACCGCAACAATGCGTCGGCTAATGATTGGGTTTGTTCGGGTGGTTGTTTTAGTAGATATAATGCCAAACGCAAAGCCGTCCGTTTACCAATTCCGGGCAGTTTACTGATTTCATCAACGATTTCGTTTAGTAGTTTTGAAGGATAATTCATACTGCAAAGTTACGGATAAATTATAAATTGTTTCGGTATAATTTTTATCAAACCATAAGCAATAACTAACTAAGGCTTTACTAAGGCTTTGATATAACCCTACATTGCTTATATTTTTTTAATTTTTTATCCTAAATTCATATTTGAACAGGCTATACAATTTAATTTAATCAATTTTGTTATTTAATAAATTTTATTATTTTTGTGTTATATAAATATTCGTCAGTTAGTTAAAGCCTTATGGTGTATGAAAAACGGAATTCATATAAATTGAAATCGGAAACTGCAACTCATTTTTTTTAATTTTTGTTGCAACAAAATATGAAAAGCTGTAACTTGCACAAGCCTGATAATCAATAAGATATTAGCATTAATGAAGTAAAAAAACAGATGAAAGAAAATCAGTCTATTATTGTTAAGAAAATTTTTCATCGCAATGAGAAGCGTATCGGGTTGTTTTTTGAATATGATCCTGCTATTATTCGTTTGATTAAGACAATAAAAAATGTTCGTTACAGTAACACCTTGAAATGTTGGTATCTACCCTACTCCAAACAATCATTTGAATCATTTAAAAAATTAAAACTTCCTTATCAAATAGACCGTTTGAAAACCCCAACCCAAGAAACCGTAACAAACTTGGATAATAAGGGCA
>JALSPZ010000068.1 GCA_026985675.1 Flavobacteriales bacterium | reverse complement strand
GATCATGTTGATTTTGTTTTAAAATTTCAACATTACGACGTCCTTTTTCAATTACACCCAAAGTAATAGGATCTAAATCGGAACCGAATTTGGCAAAAGCTTCCAATTCACGGAATTGTGCTTGATCCAATTTCAATGTTCCCGCTACTTTTTTCATCGGTTTTATCTGTGCCGAACCTCCTACACGCGATACCGAAATACCTACGTTAATAGCCGGACGAACACCCGAGTTGAATAAGTCGGATTCCAAGAAAATCTGTCCGTCGGTAATGGAAATCACGTTGGTAGGAATATAGGCGGCAACGTCTCCCGCTTGTGTTTCAATAATCGGCAATGCCGTAAGCGAACCTCCTCCTTTTACTTTGTCTTTTAAAGGAGCAGGAACGTCATTCATTTTTTTAGCAATTTCATCGTTATCGATGATTTTCGCCGCACGTTCCAACAAACGAGAGTGCAAATAGAACACATCTCCGGGATATGCTTCACGTCCGGGGGGACGACGTAGCAACAACGAAATCTCACGATAAGCAACCGCTTGTTTCGACAAATCGTCATAAACAATCAATGCCGGGCGTCCGGTATCTCTAAAATATTCGCCTATGGCAGCTCCGGCATAAGCGGCATAAACTTGCATAGGTGCAGGGTCGGAAGCATTGGCAGCGACAATGGTAGTGTATTCCATAGCTCCGGCTTCTTCCAAAGTTTTATGAATTTGTGCAACCGTAGAAGCTTTTTGACCAATGGCTACATATATGGAATATACCGGTTCTCCTGCATCGTAAAATTCTTTTTGGTTGATAATAGCATCAATAGCTACGGTGGTTTTTCCCGTTTGACGGTCCCCGATAATCAACTCCCGTTGTCCACGACCAATCGGAATCATTGCATCAATAGCTTTGATACCGGTTTGTAAAGGTTCATTTACGGGCTGACGGAATATTACCCCCGGAGCTTTTCTTTCCAAAGGCAAATTGATGGTTTCTCCTTGGATAGGTCCTTTACCGTCAATGGGGTGTCCTAGCGTATTTACTACTCTTCCGATTAAACCTTCTCCTACGGGGATGGATAAAATTCTGTTTAATCTTTTAACACTTGAACCTTCTTTTATATCCAAATAGGGTCCCAAAATTACAATACCTACGTTGTCTTCTTCCAAGTTCAAAACAACCCCTTCGGTTCCGTTATCAAATTCTACCAATTCACCGTATTGTGCATTGTTTAGTCCGTAAACCAAGGCAATACCGTCTCCTACTTGTAAAACCGAACCGGTTTCTTGTAGTGATGCTTCGGATGAAACACCGGAAAGTTCTTCCTTTATTATTGCCGAAATTTCTGATGGTTTTATTTCTGCCATATCTATAATTTGTTTAATTTTCTACTAATTTTGATTTGATTTTATTTAGTTTTCCTTTGATACTTGCATCATATCTCAAATCCTCAACATTAAGAATAAAACCTCCCAATATGGAAGGGTCTATTATTTTTAATAAATCTATCTCTTTACTACCGGTCAGTTCTTTTATTTTTTGATAAATCCGTTGTTCCAATTTTTCATCTAACGGAACAGCTGTGGTAACGGTAGCTTTGATAATTCCTTTTTGTTTTTTATAATAATTATCAAATGCCTTATAAACATCTTCCAATAAATTCAAACGGTCATTATTAGCCAATACTTTTAATAAATTTGCAGTTAATGGATGGACTTTTGAAGCAAATATTTTATGGATAATATCATACTTTTTTGAAGTATTTATCGTAGGATTTGACAATGTTTTTTGCAAATCCGGATTTTGTTTAATGCTATGATAGATCAAAGACAAATCCTGATAAATTGCCTGCAATTCATTTTTTTCGTTTGCCAATTCAAACAATGCTTTCGCATATCTTTTTGCCGCCTTATTCATATTTAATTTAATTTGATATCAGAAATCAATTTTTCTATATGCTTTAATTGCGTATCTTTATCTTTCAACTCTTGCGAAAGAACTTTTTCAGCCATATTGATACTTAATTCCGATACTTGATTTTTTAGTTCTTTTACCGCTCTTTGTTTTTCATTTTCAATTACTTCTTTGGCTTTGGCAATTTCTTTGTTAGCCACTTTTTGAGCATCTTCTTTTGCCTGATTAATGATTTGTTCTTTCATTTGCTTGGCTTCTTTCAGCATTTGATCTCTTTCGGCACGAGCTTCATTCAATATTTTTTGATTATCGGCTTTTAATTTTGCCATTTCTTCTCTTGCCAAATCTGCTTGTGCCAAAGCATCTTCAATTGATTTTTCACGTTCTCCTATAATGTTCAATATAGGTTTCCAAGCCAATTTGTAAAACAAAACGGCAAAAACCAAAAAGAATAAAGTGGTCCAAAAAACCAAAGTTTCGGGATGAAAAAATTTCATAACTTATATTTTTATTGTAATTAATTTTCTTTAATTGAAAGGAAATCCATAACCAACCGTTACAGATTTCCTTTTTGATTTTTTTTACTTTGATTGCATAGCGACTACAACGGCAAAGAAGGCAACCCCCTCTACCAAAGCTGCTGCTACAATCATCAAAGTAAATAATTTTCCGTATAGTTCAGGTTGTCTTGCTGATGCTTCCAAAGAAGAACCACCGATTTTACCGATACCGATTCCGGCACCGATAGCTGCTAAACCTGCTCCTATACCTGCTCCAATTGATGCTGGCATAACATTTAGTTTTTATGGTTAATATTTCAAATTTATCCGGAACCTTTCCGGTTATATATTAAAGTTTTCAATACTTGAAAACCCGAATATTCAATTTATCAATGCGCTTCTTCTTTTACAGCCATTCCAAAATAAATAGCCGACAAAAGCGTAAACACATAAGCTTGCAAAAAAGCTACCAATAATTCACTGATATACATAAAAATCGTAGCAAAACCCGATGCCAAAGGTACCCCCCAATTTTTAAATACAAAAATCAATGTAACAAAAGTCAAAATAATCGTATGTCCTGCAAAAATATTGGCAAAAAGTCGTATCATCAATGCAAACGGCTTGGTAAACATACTTAATATTTCGATTAATGCAATAAAAGGTTTCAAAATAATCGGCACGCCCGGTGGCCATAAAATATGTTTCCAATAAGATTTATTACCGCTTATATTTGTAATAATAAATACAATGGTAGCCAAAACAAAAGTTACCAAAATATTTCCGGTTAAATTATATCCGAAAGGCGAAAAAGGTATAAGCCCCAACAAATTGGCAAATAAAATAAAGAAAAATACCGACAATAGAAACGGAACATATCTTTCATATTTGGGTCCGATGTTTTCTTTTGCCACATCATCTCTTATAAAAACTATAATCGGTTCTATAAAACCTGCTAAACCCTTGGGAACTCCTTTTTCATCATAAGCTTTTTTAACTCCGAGAAGCACTAAAAATAACAATAAAAAAGTAATAAATAAAGATAAGACGTTTTTGGTTATTGAAAAATCCAAAGGTCTTTGATCTAATGTAATATCTTCCGGTTTTACGTGTTCACCTACTTTATCTGCATAAACAATAATATCGTGAATTCTTTTAAATTTTTGTCCGTTCTTTTCCACTACAACTTTTCCTTCATTATCTTCGTCAAAATCTTCGGAAGAAAAAACGGTTAAGCCGTTTTTGGTCCAAAGAATAACAGGCAAATGAAAAGTTTTATGAAAAAAAGGTATGTCAAATTCATAATCGTGCGAGTCGGATAAATGATGATTGATTAAATGCGTAGGGTTAAATTCTTCATGATTTTCCAAATTTGAAGTCTGCTCATTCATCTCATGAGATTCCGGTTCATGTTGAGCATTTGCACTGAAAATAATCAATGATAAAAAGATAGATAAAGATACTGATAGAAAATTCTTTCCCATTGGTTTTTTTGATTTGTGCAAAAATACAATAAATTTTCAAATATAAAAGTGCAAAAAAATAGTTTTTTTAAACTTATAAAAAGTATTATATTTAATATGTATGACAAACAAAAAAAACAAATGTTGCATTTATTACTTGAATCTGCAAGTAAAAAATTTTTCAAAGATTTGGTCAAAATAAAAAATCTTATTATTTTTGCCATTCAAAAATTAAGGTCCGTTCGTCTAGGGGTTAGGACGCCAGGTTTTCATCCTGGTAACAGGGGTTCGATTCCCCTACGGACTACAAAGAACAGAGCGTTCATTAAAATTATAATTTTTTGGTCCGTT
>JALSPZ010000067.1 GCA_026985675.1 Flavobacteriales bacterium | reverse complement strand
ATAGAATAATCTATGTAGGAAGACTTCATTTCATCCTCAATATTGATAGGAATAATTCTTTCTTCGTTACTCATAAAAACGTTTTTAAAATAATATTGCAAGATACAAAAAAAGCTTTAATTAATTGTAAAGTTTTTGTCATATTTATTCTTTAAACGGTATGCTTTCGTTAAAAATTTACTAATTAAATTTTCTTATAATTTGTTTTTTATATTTTTACAAAAAAATACCGGCTTTTGCTGATAATATATTTTTTTATGAATAAACTTTTACTGAATATAATAATTGTTTTATTGTTTTTTGCTACGGCAAAAGCACAAGAATATTCGGATAAATTTTTTTCCGGAACTTTAATCAGTAATAAAACCGGACAGGCACTTCCCGGAGCCAATATCATCAATTTAAATTCACTCAAAGGTGTTTCTTCAAACGATTTGGGCTTGTTTAGCATTCAGGCAAAAGTAAATGACACCATACTTATCAGTTTTTTGGGATATCAAACCCTAAATATTATTGTAACGGATGAAAATATTCGCCGACACCAAACGATTTATTTAATGGAAAATCCTTTGGAACTCAATGAAGTGATTGTAAGCTCGCACGAATTGACAGGGATTTTGAAACGTGATGTGGATATTATTCCCGTTAGAGAATCTATTGATATCAGTCCGAAAATCAAAGCAATGTTCGGCGATCCGAAGCTCAACGGTTTAAGTCGATTAAACAATGCTTTGAAAACCTTGATGAATCCTGTAGATTTGATTTATAATTTATTCAGTAGACGTTCCAAAGATTTACGAAAACTTAAAGAGATTCAAAAAGAAGATAAAGTAAGAAAAATGCTTGCCGAACGTTATGATCGCGAACTTCTTTCGCAATTGTTAAATGTGGAGAAAAAAGATGTCTATTTGGTTTTGGAATCTTGTGATTACTCAGAAAGTTTTTTGAAAAATGCCAACGATTTGCAAATTTTGGAAGCACTTTTGCAGTGTTATAAACGATACGAAAGATTTATTGAAAAGGATAAGTAAACTGATTGCGCCAAAGAAATTTATTCGGATAATTGACAAAGAAAAGCTCTTTTTCAATTTATAAATCATCATTTTTTATTTCCACTGCAAACTTTCCAACAATCTTTGAACATCCTTCTGAATATATTTAACAGCGGGGTAAATAGAATCATAATTGGGTTGAGCATAAAAATATAATGAACCGTTAATAAAATGCCGAGTACTATCCGTGGCATGAAATTGAATTTGAGAAGCGGCATTTCCGGTTACCAAGTTTAAACTTCCATAAACTTTTTTTTCATCATTGACAAAATCTTTCCTGATAATTTCGTCAGCTTTTATTGTGTGTTCGTAGGTGAATTTTTCGGCATCTCTCAAAAGCGAATCCAGATTGTTTAGCACTGGAAAATAAGTCATATAAATTTTGGCTTTCATTTTCGGATAAACCAAATTGAATTTTTTGTCATTGATTTTCTCTAAAACCGCATATTTGGATTTATCAAATGAAAGGTATTTTAAATCGATTTTTTCATAAGTTGCTTCCGGGTATTCCAAACGCAATTGAGCTTTGGGTTTGGGTATAGACTCTTGATTTGAACAAGAAAATATGAATAAAACTATCGTAAAAACTACTAAAATTCGGAATTTCATAAATATTTCAAAATTTGTGTCAAAATTAAGATTATTATTCAGTTTGCAAAAATATTGATAAAAGTTTGTAACAAATATTAAAATTATTCGTATTTTTATTAACTAACAAAAAAAATTAAAAACTATGCAAGCTTTTTTACCGATTCTCATTTTTTTAGGAATTATTTTATTAGCCACCGGTTTATTTATTGTCAAACAACAAACAGCCGTTGTAGTGGAGCGTTTAGGAAAATTTCACTCGGTGCGTTATGCCGGTTTGAATTTTAAAATTCCATTAATCGATACCAAATCCCGACCGATAAATTTACGTATTCAGCAGTTGGACGTTATTGTGGAAACCAAAACCAAAGATGATGTATTTGTTCACTTGAAAGTTTCTACACAATTCCAAATTCCCAAAGATCGTGTAAAAGATGCTTATTATAAATTGGAAGATCCTGCGGCACAAATTACTTCTTATATTTTTGATGTAGTAAGAGCCGAAGTTCCCAAAATGCGTCTGGACGATGTTTTTGAAAAGAAAGATGATATTGCCATTGCCATCAAAAGTGAATTAAACGATGCAATGATTGAATACGGATACAATATCATCAAAACTTTGGTAACGGATATTGACCCCGATTCACAAGTAAAAGCCGCAATGAACCGTATCAATGCCGCCGAACGTGAAAAAGTCGCCGCACAATACGAAGGAGATGCGCAACGTATTTTGATAGTGGAAAGAGCCAAAGCAGAAGCCGAAAGCAAACGTTTGCAAGGTAAAGGTATCGCCGACCAAAGACGTGAAATTGCCAGAGGTTTGGAAGAGTCCGTCGATGTGTTGAATAGAGCGGGAATCAATCCGCAAGAAGCATCCGCACTTATTGTTATAACCCAACATTACGATACCTTACAAGCCATTGGACAAGATACCAAATCCAATTTGATTTTATTGCCCAATAATCCTAATGCCGCAAGTGAAATGCTTAACGATATGGTAGTGTCTTTGGTAGCGGCTAATAAAATCAGTGAAGCGGATAATAAGAAAGAAAAAGAAGAATAACTTTTCTAAACATAAATAAACAAATCTGAAAAAAACCTGCTTTTAAAGTGGGTTTTTTACTATTTAAAATGAATGATTATATTTGCAAGAAGATAAATTGAATAATGACAAAATCCGATTTGAAGAAAAGAACACGCGCCAGAGAATCGTCCAATGCAATTGAACGTTTGTATATTACTATGCGTCATTTATTAAACCGCGGTTTTTATAAACCTTTCGGTGTCTCGGGAAATACACTGAAACAAGCTTTATTAACCTTGCAACCGGAAATCTACGGAGACATAGCAACTGAAAAATCAGAACTAAACGGATTGAAATACGTAATGGATCGATTGCCTCAAGGAATTGAACAAACAAGGGTGATTTATATGACGGATAACGAAGGCTATGTTCAATCAAAATTCAAGCCCATTATACCGCCCAAACGTAGAAGAAATTGTTATCGTATAGATAAAGATCAAATGAATATAGAACTGACACGCGGACGTTCGGATGTATATGATATTCTGACTCATTTGACTTTTTTATTTATAGAATCTCATAAAATTAGGAGAAAAGCAATTGATAATCAGGGGAATCCAGGAAGGGAATGGAAGGCATTGGAAGAAACTGTTTTGCAGAAGAAAAAATTAAATGAAAACGAAAGAGAAGTAATTATTGCATATTTGTCTACACTTTTGGGAAGAACATTTTCCGAAACCAAAGAAGCTTATGAAAATTTTGCAGAAGAAAATAATCCCAACCGGTTTTTCGAACTGATTTATTGGTTGGGAAAATTGGCCATAGATGAATTTGTTAAAAACGAAAAAAGAGAAATAAAATTCAGTCCCCGTTTACGCGAACGTTTGGGTCATCATATTTACGGAGAAATATGGGCAAATCATATCAAAAAAGTTTTAAAAGAAAAAGATTTGTTAAATCGACCTATACATATTATCAGTGCCAATATGCATTCTGTAATGAATACATTATTTGCACGAACGGCTCTAAACTCAAAAGAGAATAAGTTGGAAGTTTTTACAAAGCTAAGTTTACCGGAAAATGAAAAATTGCGTAAAAAAGTCAAAAGCTTTTCTTTGAAAAACGGGATGATAAACATTGAAGATACTTCCGGAGCAAATATAGATGTGCAGATTTTTGATATTTCTAAAATCAAGTCATCCGACTTCCCTATCAATGAAAAAGTTCGCAAAGAAAAACCGGTTTTAATTGTTATGGATTATGCTTTTGGAGAGCAAGCTTTTGAAGTAATGGACGAGCTGTTAAAACCTTATGAAGAAAATAATAAAAAACAACATTTGGACGTTAAATCAATATCCGTTATGGGTAAAGCGGGAATATTGACTGGAGATAAAGGCGACATAATGATCCCCGATGTTCATATGTTTGAAGGAACCGCTGATAATTATCCATTTGAAAATGACCTGAATATCAATGATTTTGATGGAGAAAATGTAAAAGTTTATAAGGGAACGATGGTAACTGTTTTGGGAACATCATTACAAAATAAAGATATATTGGCTT
>JALSPZ010000066.1 GCA_026985675.1 Flavobacteriales bacterium | reverse complement strand
CGATCAAAGGAGTAATTGCCAGATTAAACGGATAATTCCAAGGCGAGATTATCAACACTCTACCAAAAGCTTCTCTGTATATTTTATCAAAAGATATAAAATTAGCCAAATGAGGAAAAACTTTTTTGGGTTTTGCCCAAGATTTCAGTTTACGAATATGCAAATTCAGCTCTTCCATCACCACTCCGATTTCCGAAGAAAGCGTCTCAAATTCCGGTTTTTTAAAATCCCTATACAATGCTTCGATAATTTCATTCTCTCGATTTCTAATAACCGATTTTAATTTTTTTAAATGTTTTAGCCGAAAGTTAACATCTTTGGTTACTTGACTATTAAAAAATTCATCTTGTTTTGCTATCAATCGTTCAATCATCGGTTAAATATTAAAATTATTTTTTATTAGGAATTTTTGACATAGCATATTCGGTCATTGCCGTAATGGTCAATGCGGGATTAACCCCCGGATTGGCAGAAACAGCCGAACCGTCGCAAACATAAATATTTTCATATCCGAATAATTTTTGGTTTTTATCTATCACGCCGGAATTTTTATCTTTTCCTATAACCGCTCCTCCCAAAATATGGGCTGTGGAAGGTATTCCTGCCAAACTCTCCAACATAAAAGTTTGACAAACTCCGTTAATTTTACGAGCATATTTTTGAGCCAAATCGTGAGCACGAGGAATATATGCAGAAGGTGGATTACCATCTTGAACGGAAGTTTTGAGCCCGAAAAATCCCCTTTTAAAACGAAGTTTGCCTTCCAAATCCTCCATATATAATAATACGGCAGTATGTTTGGAATAATTTCTAATCCAACTGATTCTTAACCATTTCAAAGGATTTTTTAAATAACTCAAAATCAGTTTAATAAATCTTTTAAAAACTTTGGGGTCGGATATCATTGGCAATACCAACAAACGCCAGAATCCCGAGCCTGTTCCGTAACGCACAGGTTCCAAATGACTATGTTCGGAAGTATTATAAATGGAGCCGATGGCAATACCTTTGGTCATTTCAACATTTTTATCGGGAGTGGTAACAAAAATCAAAGATTCGTTATTGGAACGAACATCCATTCCCACTCTATCACTGATATCGGGCATAGTGGTATTTTTTAGTTTTAATAACAATGGAATAGTTCCCAAAACTCCTCCGGCAAAAACAATTCCTTTTGTCCCGACTCTTTTCTTTTTGCCAAACAATGCATTTGTTTTTTTATATTCAACGATATATGTTCCACCAAGCTGTGGAATAACATTAACAACTTGATGTCCCGCCAAAATTTCAACTCCGTTTTTTTGAGCCAAATACAAATAATTTTTATCCAAAGTATTTTTAGCATTATGCGGGCAACCCGTCATACATTGTCCGCAAAAATTACATCCTTTTCTATCCGGTCCTTGTCCGTTAAAATACGGATCATTAACCGTTTCGTCCGCTTGTCCAAAATAAATAGCTACTTTTGCCGGTCCAAATTGAGATAATTTTCCTTCATCAGCTGCTATTTCTTTTACGATTTCATCAGCTTGAAATAATTTCGGATTGATATTTGCACCTAACATTTTATAAGCAATTTCATAAAAAGGAGCCAAATTAACCTCCCAATCATCAACAGTATTCCAAGATCCGGAATTAAAAAAATGTGATTTTGGTTTAGGTAAAGTATTGGCATAAACCAAAGAACCTCCTCCTACTCCCACTCCACTAACCACAGAAAGATGACGAAAAATCGTTAATTTAAAAATACCTTTAAAACCTAAGGAAGGTAACCACATCCATTTTTTTAAATTCCAATTGGTCTTGGGAAAATCTTCCGGTTTTTTCCAATAACCTTTTTCTATGACAAGCACTTTATAGCCTTTTTCGGAAAGACGCAAGGCGGAAACCGAACCTCCGAATCCCGAGCCTATAATAATATAATCATACATTGGATAAAAAATTAATCTTTAAATTTACAAAATTTTTAAAATAATTGTTTTTTAAAAAACAACTATAATTAGTTATCTTTGAAGCGGAAATAAAAAAATACAATTATGGCATTTAATTTAAGAAATAGAAATTTTTTAAAACTACTGGATTTTACTCCCAAAGAAATCAAATTTTTAATTGATTTGGCTGCTGATTTAAAAAAAGCAAAATATGCCGGAACCGAGCAGCCAATGCTCAAAGGAAAGAATATCGCTTTGATTTTTGAAAAAGCTTCTACCCGCACCCGTTGTGCATTTGAAGTAGCAGCACACGATCAAGGAGCAAATGTTACTTACTTGGGACCTTCCGGCTCACATATCGGAAGCAAAGAAACGATGAAAGATACTGCACGAGTTTTGGGTAGAATGTATGACGGTATTGAATACCGCGGTTTTGGTCAAGAAAAAGTCGAAGAATTGGGAAAATATGCAGGAGTTCCCGTATGGAACGGATTGACCAATGAATATCATCCTACACAAATTCTTGCCGATTTCTTAACAATGCTTGAACATTCGGACAAACCTTTGCATAAAATTTCGTTTGCTTATTTGGGTGATGCACGCAATAACTTGGGAAATTCCCTACTGATAGGTGGAGCTAAAATGGGAATGGATGTTAGATTGGTAGCACCCGATGATCTTCAACCCGAAGAAAATCTGGTAAAAATAGCTAAGGAAATAGCTGAAAAAACCGGTGCAAAAATTACTATTACTTCCAATATAGATGAAGGAGTCCAAGGAGTTGACTTTATCTATACCGATGTATGGGTATCAATGGGAGAACCCGACGAAGTATGGAAAGACCGCATAGGAAAATTATTACCTTTTCAAGTAAATTCCGAATTGATGAATAAAACCGGAAATCCCAATACTAAATTTATGCACTGTTTACCTGCATTTCATAACACGGATACCAAAATAGGTCAGGAAATTTTTGAAAAATTCGGCATTAGTGCAATGGAAGTAACCGATGAAGTTTTTGAAAGTGAACAATCCATTGTTTTTGATGAAGCCGAAAACAGATTACATACCATAAAAGCTGTAATGGTAGCAACTTTGGGAAAATAATAAAAAAAATGACCGGTGCAAATAAATGATTAGGATTAAGATTAACAAATGCACCGGTCAAATTTATTCTTTTATATCCCAAATTACTAATGAAGATTTCCCATTGTAGAACTATATTTATTTTCCCATTCTCTTATCTCTGCAATCATTCCTGATTTGGATTGTAATTGTTTCTGAATTTGTTGACATTCTCTCATCTTTTTTTGCATAATCCCAATATATTTTTTAGCATTTCTCGTTGGGTTTTTAATCAAAAAAGTAGCGTAATAATCAATAACGGCCAAATTGTATTCCAGTTTTTTAAACATTTTTTTTATATTTATAACTTCCTGTGCGTAAGCTGTTTTTTTATAATAATTTAATTTATTAATCAACCTATTGGAAGTTACATAACCAACAACACACTTATCACGAAGATTACTTAAATTGTCCAATAAAGCAATCACATGGTTGGTTCTTTGAGAAGATTTATAGGTATATAATCGAATTTTATCTAAATTTTGATTAGCTTCAAATGTGCTAAAAAAATTTATTTGTTGCAATAAATCTGCCGATTGTCCCCTACTTTTATTTGCAAATGTAAAAGAACTGAGCAAAAGAAAGCAAACTGAAATAATTTGATAAGATCTCATAATGATCATGTTTTGGAATTCTTTGTAAACAAATTTAACCCTAAAACATTATAAACCAATAAGCTATTTGATATTCGTCGTAGATTTTTTGATAAACGGTAATAAAAATCACTTTAATGACATTAAATCAATAGCCATGACAAGTTTCATTTTTATTTATAATGATCAAAGCCGCCAATACTACCGGAATCCATCCGGCTAATATTAATAAAGTTACAATCAAGACAGAACCGCAGCCTTTGTCCAAAACCGCTAATGGTGGAAAAATTATAGCTAATAATACGCGTAGAAAACTCATTTAAATTTTTTTCTATGTAACGATTAAATATAAACTTTATCACAACATTTCAATCCTGTCCTAAATAAATTTAATTTTTACTTTTTCAATCGATGAACATTTCGACCTTACTCAATGGTAACAAAAAATATAGTGTCTTGTTAAGTATATTCTGTCGCACCAAGTCTTGTTCTTTTTGCAGATAGCTTCGTTAAAATTTTTAACCATAGCTACGACTATGCTGAAAAATTTATGCCTTGCTCTCCACAAAAATTACTACGACTTATACA
>JALSPZ010000065.1 GCA_026985675.1 Flavobacteriales bacterium | reverse complement strand
ATTCCCAAGATAGATAAATTATTTATATTAATTTCTTTATCTCCCAATAAATGATTTAAATAATTATTATGTGAAAGTTCATTTGTTTCTTCTTTTATTTGTTCTAGATCTATAACGGAATCAATCAGACTAATATTTTGAAAAGCATTTATGGATTGAATACTTTTGGAAAGCGTATAAATGTTTTTCTGGTTTCCTCCTAGTATTATAATTTTTTTATTTAACGCCAATAATTCGGATAAAATATTTTGTAAATCTTCATCGGTATTGTAAACTAAATTTCCTAAATCGGTAATTTTAAGTATCCAGTCTCCGGGATACAATTTATAAAATGCTTTTCTTATGGCATCAGGAGCATATTTGCCTCCTTCATTTTCTTGATCTTCATCAGCAATTCCAATAATTAATACATCGGAATCACCTAGATCGGGGAATTTATCTTGCGTATGTAGTTGGATAAAATCCATAAGTGGATAGGATGTTTCATCCCAATCCGAATTTATCGGTTCAAAATAAATTTTCATTTATTTAATGTTCAAATTCTTTTTTGCTACTTCCAAACTGATACTGTCCGCTTCTGTTCCTTTGGGAAGCATCACTTTTTTCTTACCTTTTACAATATAGAGTCTGCCCCATCGTCCTTTTTGAATGCTAATTCCTTCTTTTTCCCAAACCTTTATCATTTTATCCTTTTCCTTCTGAAGTTTATTTTTGATTAAAGTATCAATGTCTTCTTTACTCAAATGATCAAATTCATATTTTTTAGGAACATTAATAAACATATTATTCCATTTGATAAATGGTCCGAAGCGTCCTTTGCCTTTATAAACGGGCAGACCTTCGTATTCGGCAATAGGTTCGTCTGCTTTTAGTTTTTGTTCAATCAATTTTGAAGCTTCATCCAAACTTATATTTACCGGATTAAGATTTTTTGGAATGGAAATAAATTTACTATCATATATAATGTATGGACCATATCTTCCGGTAGCTATTACAACTTCTTTATCTTTATATTTTCCGATGGCTTTTGGAAATTGGAACATATTTAATGCTTCTTCCAAGCTTAAATCGTTTATACTTATTCCTTTGGGAGCACTGGCAAATTTGGGTTTTTCTTCTTCATTTGACTCTCCGATTTGAACCAGTGGTCCGTATTGTCCTATTTTCACGTATACATTTTTACCTGTTTTAGGATCAACTCCTAATAATCTTTCTCCTCTGGAACGTCCCGCATTTTTTTCTACATTTTCAACTACCGGATGAAATTTGGAGTAAAATTCTTTTAGCGTTTCTTTCCAAGGTTTTAAGCCTTCTGCAATTTTATCCAATTCTTCTTCGACACCGGCTGTAAAGTTATAATCGATTATATTTTCAAAATGTTGTGTAAGAAAATCATTTACAACTATTCCTATATCCGTAGGTGTAAGTTTGTTTTTTTCCTGTCCGTATTTTTCAATTTCCGTTTTTTGGGAAATTACACCGTTTTCAAGCATCCATTTGATTACTTTTCGTTCTTTGGCTTCGATGTTTTTCTTTTCTACATAACCTCTTTTTTGGATAGTAGAAATAATAGGAGCATAAGTAGAAGGACGACCAATTCCCAACTCTTCCATTTTTTTTACTAATGCAGCTTCATTAAATCTGGCAGGAGGTCGTGAAAATTTTTGTTTGACTTCGATATAATTGGCTTTTAAATTTTCACCTTTTGTCATTTGAGGCAATTGTCCTTCCGGTTCTTGTATATCATCGGAATTGTTTTCTTTGGTTTCCTGATATAATTTCATATAACCGTCAAAAACTATTACTTCACCTTTGGCAATAAATTTTTTAGTGTTTTTGTTGTTGGCTATTTTAACCGTTGTGCGGTCTATTTTTGCGTCGCTCATTTGTGAAGCCAATGCACGTTTCCAAATCAGTTGGTATAAACGGTTGGCATCAAAATCCATATTTATACTTTCACGACCGGAATCCGTAGGTCTGATAGCTTCGTGAGCTTCTTGCGCTCCTTTTGATTTGGTTTTGTAATTTCTGGGTTTACTATATTTATCACCAAATGTTTGTATAATAGTTTCTTGTATTTGTTTTTTTGCTTCGTTGGAAAGGTTTACACTATCGGTACGCATATATGTTATATATCCGTTTTCATATAAACGCTGAGCCAGCATCATAGTTTTGGAAACACCAAAACCCAATTTTCTGGCGGCTTCCTGTTGTAAGGTTGAAGTGGTAAAAGGAGGTGGAGGAGTTTTTTTGCCTGCTTTTTTTGTAACCTCTTCAACAACAAAAGCAGCATCTTTTATTTCGTTTAGAAACTTTTCGACTTCTTTTTCTTTTTTAAAAGCCTTTTCCAATCCAGCAAAAAATTTATGATGGGATTTATTTTCAAAATTACCAATTACCTTAAAACTTTCTTCAAACTTGTGATTTTTTATTTCATTTTCTCTATCAACTATCAATCGAACGGCAACAGATTGAACACGGCCGGCAGATAATCCTCGTTTTACTTTTTTCCATAAAACCGGCGATAATTCATAACCGACCAAACGGTCTAATAAGCGTCTGGCTTGTTGTGCATTTACCAAATTATAATTGATATCTCTTGGGTTTTGTATGGCTTTTTCAATAGCTGACTTGGTTATTTCGTGAAAAACAATTCTTTTGGTTTTGTCATCATCTAATTTTAATTGTTCTTTTAGATGCCAAGCTATCGCTTCTCCTTCTCGGTCTTCGTCGCTAGCCAATAATATTTCATCGGACTTTTTGGATAATTGTTTTAATTTCTTTAAAATATTTTTTTTATCATCGGAAACTATGTATTTGGGGGTAAAATTTTTCAGATTGATACCAATTTCTTTGGCTGGTAAATCGGCAATATGTCCATAACTTGATTCCACTTCATAATCTTTTCCTAAAAATTTTTTTATAGTTTTGGCTTTGGCCGGCGACTCAACGATAACTAACTTTTTTCCCATAAAATATTTTTTTGCAAATGTAATGTTTTTTTTTATATCCGTTTATCCAAACAAAAAGCCGGAGAATAAATCCGGCTTTTAATTATTAAAAATTTTTTTTTTTAGTTGGTTGCTCTTCTAAAACTTTTCTTAGTGGTTTTGGTTCCAACTCTTGACATAGCACAACGGAACCCAATATCATTTCTGGATAGATATTGTGGATAGAAACGTCTTTGAGCGGGATCCAACCAATATGCTCTATCTCTCCATGACCCTCCTTTGATTACCCTTACTTGATCATCGATCAATGAGGTTCTTGAATTTGATTTGTCAAATTCTTTAACCAAGGCGGTAGAGTCTTTATAAATTTGATGAACCGGTGCATTATACATGCGCATATTACTGTCCAAATCTTCTTTTTCTTTTAAATAATATCTGGAAGATTCTATATCTCCGTCTCTATAACTTCTATTATCGGCACGAGTAAAGTTTTGACGTAAATATAATTCGTTGTCATCAACTAGTTTTTTTGCAGGAGAGCCGGGTAATTGCGTAGCAATAATTTTTCCATTAGGTAAAGTATCCAGAGGAATGGAATCCGGGGTTATAACGACCAATTGTCCGTTTTCGTCAAATGCTTGTTTGGTATAAACATTCCCTCTGTAATAATTAAAATCATTAGCTTCGTCATCTATGATTTGACGATAAACATCCGCTACCCATTCATTTACATTTCCTGCCATATCATATAATCCAAAATCATTTGGTGGATAAGATTTAACTGGTGCGGTTATATCAGCTCCGTCATCAGACCATCCGGCTAATCCGTCATAATTACCATCGTCTATTTTGAAATTAGCCAACTCTTTTCCTTGATCTTTTCCGGGTTTAAATGTGCGAGTGTAATAACCCTTCCAAGGATAAACCTTTCTTCCTTTCAATGTATTGTATTCTCTAATACCTGTTACGGCTTTGGCGGCATATTCCCATTCAACTTCGGTAGGCAAACGATAAGCAGGCATAATAAGTCCGGAAGTTCTGTTTACTACATTTAATGAAGTGTCTTTTTTGCTTCGTTTTTTGCTTCTATAATATAAATCGGTATCTCCTCCTAAAGCCATTTCCGGTGCATCCAAATAAGTTTGAGTGCTAAAAATAGTTTCCATAGTTGGATTCTCAATAACTTCTTTACTTAATTTTCCTGAACGATAAAGTATATATTCATTAACTCTATCTGTTCTCCAATTACAATATTGAACCGCTTGAACCCAATTTACTCCAACAACAG
>JALSPZ010000064.1 GCA_026985675.1 Flavobacteriales bacterium | reverse complement strand
ATACTAATGGCGGCTACTATGGATTTACGAATATCCGAAGCATCATAATTTTTTCCGTAGAAATCACGTAAAGTTTTAACAATTGCTTCACGAAAAGCGGCTTGGTGTGTTCCGCCTTGTGTTGTATGTTGTCCATTTACAAACGAATAATACATTTCGCTGTATTGGGTTTTGCTATGCGTCATTGCCACCTCGATGTCTTCTCCTTTAAGGTGAATAATGGGATAAAGGCGGTCAGTTTCAACAATATTTTCAGCTAATAAATCTTTTAAACCGTTTTCAGAGAAAAATTTTTCGCCATTAAAACGAATGGTCAATCCGGTGTTGAGATAAACATAATTTTTGAACATCCGTTCCAGATATTCATTGCGGAATTTGTATTTGGGAAAAATTTCTTCATCGGGGATAAATTCCACATAAGTTCCGTTTCGTTCGGTTGTCGTCTCCAAAGCGGATTCTTCCAAAAGCTCCCCACGACTGAAAATTGCCCATTTGGTTTGTCCGTCGCGATATGCTTGAACTTTAAAATGAGATGAAAGCGCATTTACGGCTTTTGTTCCTACACCGTTTAGTCCGACACTTTTTTTGAATGCTTGTGAGTCATATTTTCCACCGGTATTCATTTTTGAAACCACTTCAACGAGTTTCCCTAGGGGAATACCCCGTCCATAGTCCCGTATGGAAACCAAATTGTCGTCCATTTTTACAGTGATGGTTTTTCCTGCCCCCATAACAAATTCATCAATGGAATTATCCAACACTTCCTTTACCAAGATATAGATTCCGTCATCGGGTGATGAACCATCACCTAACTTTCCGATATACATACCGGGACGCAAGCGTATATGTTGTTTCCAATCCAGCGATTGAATATGGTCTTCATTATATGCTACATTCTTTTTTGCCATAAAATTTTACTCCGAATTTTATCAGCTTGCAAGATAATAAAAATATGAAAAAATCTTGTAATAACTTATTAACATTGGCGAATTGATATTGTAGATATTAACTATTTTGAGTGATAAAATAATAAATGCTTGATTTTATTTTTTTAAATGGGTTTGTTTAAATTTTTCTAAATAATAATGTAAATTTGTATGATAAAATTATAAATTCAATTAAGATGTCTAGTATTTTTACAAAAATCATCAATCGAGAAATTCCGGCATATATTGTAGCCGAAGATGATAAGCATTTGGCTTTTTTGGATATTTTTCCAACAGCTCAAGGACATGTTTTGGTAGTTCCCAAAAAAGAAACGGATAAAATTTGGGATTTATCCGAACAAGAATATTTGGATTTGATGAAATTTGCCCGAAAAGTTGCATCGGCACAAGAAAAGGTCTTTGATGTGAATAGAGTAGGGATGGCGGTTATAGGTTTGGAAGTTCCACATGTGCATGTTCATCTGATACCTATTAATCAAATGAGTGATATGGATTTTTCCAACAAAAAATCTTTTTCGGAAGAAGAATTCAAAGAAATACAATTAAAGATCAAAGAGGCTTTTGAATCACTTTAACTTATTAATTAAAGTATCCAAATCTATCTTTTCCTGTTCACCGGTTTTCATATTTTTTAGGGTAAAATTTTCTTGTTCCATTTCGTCGGTGCCGGCTAAAGCAACATAAGGAATGTTACGACGATTGGCATAATTCATTTGTTTTTTAATTTTTCCTGTATCCGGATACAGCTCGGCTTTAATATTGTTTTGTCTTAATTGTTGAATAGCTTGTAAACTATATAAAGCTTCTTTTTCTCCAAAATTTAAAAATAAGATTTCGGGGCGTGTTTTTTTGGCATTTTCAAACAATCCAAGCTCTTCCATAACCAAATATATTCTATCCAAACCAAAAGATATGCCTATACCACTCAAATTTTTCAAACCGAATATTCCGGTTAAATCGTCATAACGTCCACCGCCGCCTATGGAACCCATAGATACGTTTTGTGCGGTTACTTCATAAATAGAACCGGTATAATAATTTAATCCGCGAGCCAAAGTAATATCTAACACAATAGGGTTAACGGGATTTAAAGCTTCGATGTTTGTCAAAACAAATTCTAATTCTTCAATTCCCTTTTTCCCGATTTCGGAATTTTTTAGCAGGTTTTTTAATAAATTCAATTTTTCAAAATTATTTCCTTCAAAATCAAAAACAGGTTTTATTGTATTGATGGATTCATCGGAAATACCTTTGATTTTCATTTCATTGATAACGCCTTCTTTACCTATTTTGTCCAACTTATCCAAAGCTACAATAAATTGGGTAAATTTATCTTTTTCTTTTAATAAATCCGATAGCCCGGATAGAATTTTTCTATTGTTAATTTTAATTAAAACCGGAATTTTTAATTGATAGAAAACTTTATCATACAGTAAGGCCAATTCAACATCTTGCCATAGCGAATTGCTTCCCACAACATCGGCATCGCATTGATAAAATTCTCTGAAACGTCCTTTTTGTGGACGGTCGGCACGCCATACAGGTTGAATTTGGTAGCGTTTAAAAGGGAAAACCAAATCGTTTTGGTGTTGGACTACAAAACGTGCAAAAGGAACGGTTAGATCATATCGGAGGGCTTTTTCGCTGATTTTGGGTGTGATTTTTTTTAAATCTCTTTGTAATAATTCTTCATCGGAAATTTTTTTTAGATAGTCTCCTGAATTTAAAATTTTGAAAATCAGTCGGTCTCCTTCATCTCCATATTTACCCGTAAGTGTAGAAAGATTTTCAAAGGAAGGGGTTTCTATGGGTTCAAAGCCTTGTTTTTCAAATTCTTGTTTAAGGGTTTGAATAATATAATTTCTTTTGGCAAGTTCTTCTGCTGTAAAATCTCTCGTGCCTTTGGGAATTCCGGGTTTTTGTGCCATTATTACGCAATTTAAAAATAAACATTTATCTTTACCGCAAAGGTATGATTTTTGTAATTTAAAAAAAATAAAAATATAAACATATGAAAAAGACATTTTTTGCCTGGATACTAATATTTACGGCTTATTTTACCGGACAATCACAAGAATATAACAATGCTATCGGTTTACGCGGTGGAATTTTTAGTGGTATTTCTTTCAAACATTTTGTAGGACAAAATACGGCTATTGAAGGGATTCTGGATTCGCGTTGGCATGGTTTTCAGGTTATTGGATTGATGGAACATCATAATGATATTAGTGACTTGGATGGTTTGCGTTGGTTTTACGGTTATGGTGCACACATTGGTTTTTATGACGGTTATTATACAACTTGGGGAGAAAATACCAATTACACGCTTATTGGAATTGATGGAATTATCGGTTTGGAATATCTTTTTAAGGATATACCTGTTTCAATTAGTCTGGATTGGAAGCCTTATATTAATTTAACCGGTTATACAGGGTTTGGAGGAGATGGCGGAGCATTGAGTGTGCGTTACACTTTTTGAAAAAAATTTATAAAACAAAAATCCCGATTTGAAAGAATCGGGATTTTTTATTGTTTGAAATAAATCATTACAAATTAGATAATAACTTTAATCTTTCCCAACGGGAACTGATTTCATCTTGAAGCATTTTTTTGAGGATTTCATATCGCTCGGGATTTGCTTTTTTAACACGGGCAAATCGTGCTTCTTTTTGTATCAATTCGTCAACAGGGATATCAGGGTCCTTGGAATCCAATTGGAAGCGTTTTCCTGCCGGCTTGTCGGGGTTGTATCGGAATAAAGGCCAATAACCTGAACGAACGGCTAAATCTTGGTGATTAGCACCGTCTCCCATATCGTATCCATGCTCAATACAATGTGAGTATGCAATAATTATGGAAGGTCCATCGTATTCGGCAGCTTCTTTAATTGCTTTAAGTGCTTGTTGGTCTTTTGCGCCGGAAGCAATTTGTGCTACATAAACATTGCCATAAGCTACTGCTTGTAAAGCAATGTCTTTTTTAGGGGTACTTTTTCCGGCTACTTCAAACTTGGCACTGGCTAATAGAGGTGTAGCTTTGGAAGCTTGTCCACCGGTATTGGAATATACTTCGGTATCCAATACCAAAATATTGATATTCTCTCCCGAAGCTATTGCATGATCCAAACCACCGTAACCGATATCATATGCCCAACCGTCTCCTCCGAATATCCAAATATATTTCTTACGTAAATCATCGGCAAGAACTTTTAATCGTTTGGCTTCAGGAGTATTGAGATCTTTAATAGCCTCTTTTACCTGACGGATATATTCCAATTGTTGTTCTTTTTGGGCTTCATCATTTTCGGGATTATTCAAAATGGCTTCAACCAATTCGCTTCCGATAACGTCTTCCAAGCTTTTGAGAAGTGTTCGGGCTGTTTTTTGTTTTTCGGTCAATGCCAAACGCATACCCAATCCGTATTCGGCATTGTCTTCAAATAGAGAGTTTGCCCAAGCCGGTCCTTGTCCTTTTTCATTGGTTGTATAAGGCGTTGTAGGCAAGTTTCCTCCGTAAATGGAAGAACAACCGGTAGCATTAGCTATGATGGAGCTATCACCGTAAAGTTGTGTAACTTCTTTGATATAAGGAGTTTCACCACAACCCGGACAAGCACCTGAATATTCAAATAAAGGTTCCAAGAATTGAACATTTTTAACTGTATTTAATTTAAGTTTTTTACGATCATACCAAGGAAGATCTACAAAATAATCCCAGTATTTTTGTTCAACTTCCTGAACCTCCATTCTCGGATGCATATTAATAGATTTGAATCCAGGCTCAGTTTTGCTTTCGGCAGGACAAACCGCCACACAAAGCGTACAACCGGTACAGTGTTCAGGATCTACTTGCAAAACATAAGTATCTACGCCTTCATAACGTCCTTTGATTTTGGTTTGTCTAAACCCTTCCGGTGCATCAGCTAAGGCTTCTACATCGATAATTTTTGAACGGATGGCAGCATGAGGACAAATATGCACACATTTATTACATTGTGTACAAAGTTCGGTATCATCCCAAGTGGGAACAAAATCGGCGATATTTGATTTTTCATATTTAGCAGTACCCAATGGGAAAGTTCCATCTGGTTCAAAAGCACTTACTGGAAGCGAGTCTCCTTCACCGGCATAGATTTTACCTAATACATTCAGAACATATTCGGGTGCATCTTCGTGCATAACTGTTTCCAGTCCTCTTTCGGAGGTAACTTGTTTGGGGTAATCAACTTTTTGTAGGTATTCCAAAGATTTATCTATAGCATTAAAGTTCATTTGAACAACTGCATCTCCTTTATGTGAATAAGATTTTACAACTGCGGCTTTAATTTTTTCAATAGCTTCGTCTTTTGGTAGAATACCCGAAATTGCAAAGAAACAAGTTTGTAAAACCGTATTGGTTCTACGTCCCAATTTGGCTTCAAAGGCAACACGTGAAGCATCTACAACATAGAAATTAACATCTCTGTCTATAATTTCTTTTTGAACTTCTTTGGGCAATTGATCCCAGATTTCTTCTGCTGTAAAGGGTGAATTTAAAAGGAAAGTTCCACCTTTTTTTACACTTTTTACAAAATTGAATTTTTGTATAAAATTAAATTGATGAACAGCAACAAAGTCGGCTTCATCAATTAAATATGTAGAGTGGATAGGATCCGGTCCGAAACGTAAATGTGAAACGGTTCTGGCACCGGCTTTTTTGGAATCGTAAACAAAATAGCCTTGTACATAATTATCGGTAGTTTGTCCGATAATTTTGATAGAGTTTTTGTTGGCACTCACAGTACCGTCCGAACCTAAACCGTAGAATAAGAAACTTTTGTTGTTGTTTTCAACTTTGAAGTTTTCGTCTTTGTCTATACTGGTAAAAGTAACATCATCTATGATACCCACGGTAAAGTGATTTTTGGGTTCATCTTTTGCCAAATTATCAAAAATACCTTTGACATGTTGAGGATTAAATTCTTTGGAAGACAATCCGTATCGTCCTCCTACAATTTTTGGCATTTCTCTATCGGATTCAACAAAAGCATTGATAGTATCCATATAAAGCGGTTCACCAATACTTCCGGATTCTTTGGTGCGGTCAAGAACAGCTATTTTTTTGACGGTATTTGGAATAGCATCTATAAAATCTTTAACGGAGAAAGGACGATAAAGTCTTACAACCAATAATCCTACTTTTTCTCCGTTTTTATTCATTTCTTTGATAGTTTCCAAAGCAGCTCCCATTCCGGATCCCATAATAATTATCACACGTTCGGCATCAGGTGCTCCATAGTATTGATACAATTCATATCTTCTCCCGGTTAATTCGTAAAATTTATCAAAGGTATCTTTAACTATTTGTGGAACTTTTTGATAATAAGGATTAGCTCTTTCTCTATTTTGGAAGAATACATCGGGGTTTTGAGAAGATCCTCTCAACTTGGGCTTGTCGGGATCCAAAGCACGAACTTTGTGTTCCATGACAGCTTCTTCGTCGATCATTTCTTTTAGAATTTCATCAGGAATAGCATCAATTTTTTGAATTTCATGAGAAGTTCTAAATCCGTCAAATACATTTAAAAAAGGAATTCTGCTTTTTAAAGAAGCTGCTTGTGCTAAAAGTGCAAAATCTTGTGCTTCTTGTACAGAACCGCCGAATAACATGGCAAAACCGGTTTGACGAGTTGCCATTACATCGGAGTGGTCGCCGAAGATAGAAAGTGCGTGGGTAGCAACAGTTCTTGCCGCGATATGAAAAACAGTCGGTAATAGTTCACCGGCTATTTTATACATATTGGGAATCATTAAAAGTAAACCTTGTGAAGCTGTGAAGGTAGTAGTAAGCGCTCCACCTTGCAAAGCGCCGTGAACAGCTCCCGAAGCACCACCTTCACTTTGCATTTCTATTACTCTGGGAACTTCGCCCCAAATATTTTTTTCTCCTTTGGCACTAAGTGCATCTGCGTGTTCACCCATTGGTGATGACGGTGTAATAGGATAAATTGCACAAACTTCATTAATCTTATGTGCAACTCTGGCCACCGCTTCATTAGCATCACCAATGAATTTTGGAAAATCTTTTGCCATAGTATTTCGTTTTTTAGTTTTAAAAATTATGTTCTTACAAATGTAAGAAACTATTTTGCGTTATTAGTATTTAAAAAGCATTTTTTACAAAATTTACATTAATTTAACATTAAAAAAGCCGCTAAAAAGCGGCTTTTTTAATGTTAAAAAAACAGAATCATCAGTTGTTGTATATTAAACCGAAATAAAACATTCTACCCACTTTTCCTGTTCCGGGTGCCGGTAAATATTCCGTGCCGGTTAAATTGGTTCCCCCGATTTTGAGCTTGGTTTTATAATTTTTGATATTATAGGTTAATTGTGCATCCAAAATACTTCTGGCAGGTACTATGCCATCGGCAAATGATGATTGCCATTCAAATTCAGTTTGATATTTATAATCTATTTTAAACCCTAAACCTTTATATAAATCATCATTTCCCAAGGAAAATTTCACACGATGTTCAGGTGTGTTAAATCCAGGGCGGAAATCAGGATTTGCTGCTTGATCAAAATCCATTTTGGCATAATCGTAAATTATTCCAATCATATATTTTTGAATTTTATAAGTTAAACCCATATCCAACCCATAAGAAGTGATTGGAACATCGGCATTGGTATATAATTGGAACGGTTTGAAAGAATTTGTTCCGATAGCATTAAAAGCGGTTGCGTCGTTTACAGATCCTACCTCGCTAGCCAAAGCCATTACACGCGTTCCGGCACCGAAATTGTTGTAATTGTTATAATAAACAGTAAAATCAATGCCTAATTTATTCTTTACTTGTCCACGATAACCGAATTCCATAGTAGTAACTTGTTCGGGGGCAATAGGTTTTACTTTCGCAATTTCTAAATCAGCGGGATTATGTGTTACAGCAAATTTTAAAAAGGAACTCAAGGTATAAGCATTGTTATAAGCATCTTCTCCTTTGATTACGGTTCCGGGAATAGACGAACCGATTAATTCTTCTTCATATCTTTCGGGATTATCAGGAGCTGCTCCTAATAATGTAATGGGACCAAGATTAAGTCCAATGTATAAATCTTGGGTGGAAGGGTTTCTAAAACCGGTTTGGAAAGATATTCTGAAATTATGTTCTTTGTGTTCGCCGGCAGAATATACTAAGGCAGCTCTTGGAGAGAAATTTCCATCAAAATTATTTTGTTTATCATAGCGTAAAGAGGTTGTAAATTTCAAACGGTCATCTATAAATTTTTTTGTTAATTGGATATAAGCACCGATTTCATCTATATTTATACCGGGTAAATTAGTGTAATCGGTAAAGATGGTTCCATCGGAATGTAAAGAATATCTACGCATCGAACCGCCTACTTGAATTTCGGCAAATTTTAATAAATCTTTAAAATTATAATTTCCTTCAACATGTTTCATGTTTGTTTTGTCAATAAATTTACCTCCGGTTTTGAAATCGGGATCATTGGTAACTTCTTCAAAAGCTTGTTGAAATTCCTGTGTTCCAGGAATTAATCTGGTAGGTTTTGGGAATTGAGGATAACCAAAAATACCATAGTTGTCAGCATTATCGGCAAAGTCTCTGGCAAAGATATGAGCTTCGGGTTTGTCATAAATTTGTCCTAACATTCCGGAACGTGCTAATGAATAAGCGGCTAAATAATCACCAAACCAATCTTTATCACTGCGCCATTTTCTATTAATATTCCATGCTGTAAATTTGGTATCATAAGAATTTCCGGCATCTTCTCCGGTATAATAAGCTCGTAAAAAGAAATTTTTATTACGAACTTCTAATTTATGTTGGTGTATAAAAATACCATCCAATACAAATCGATTAGCTCCTTGATAAATGGTTTTCCCTGCACCAAAGCGTGAATTCCAAATAAATTCCAATTGACCGGGTTGACCCGAAGGACGATAATGAAAAGCCATATCAGCTTTTAAACTTTTTGCTTCATAATCCGTAAGATTTTGTTCATCATATCCGGTCCTTGAAATACGAACTACTTCGTTTCTGTTTAATGGTTGGAATAGTGTTCCATCAAAAACATGATTCATATCAATAGTTGCAGCAATCTCATCACCATAAACATTCATTCCGTCGTATGAAGGATTACTTTCACGGCTACCTTTAAAAGAAGCATTAAACGGGTCCTGGTCTATATCGGTTTTATCAACAGCAAACCAATCAGTTCCTTTTAAAAAGGAAAAATTAACTTTGGCAGCGGCTTTATCTCCTCCCCAAGCATAACGCACACCAAAATCTTGATAGGGATTGGTGCCGGCAGCTGTTTGTTGTGTATAACCATATTTTGCATAAGCACTCAATCCTTTGTATTTAAAAGGACTTTTACTGGTCATTGTTAATACTCCGTTAAAAGCATTAGCACCATATAAAGCCGAGGAAGCTCCGGGCAATATTTCTACGCTTTGAACATCCAATTCATTCATCCCTATTAAATTTCCCAAAGGAAAATTAAGTGCCGGAGAGGTGTTATCCATTCCGTCGATCAATTGAACAAACCGGTTATTGGCAAATGTCGCAAATCCACGGGTATTTACCGATTGAAAAGTTAATGAGTTCGTATTGATATCTACTCCTTTTAAATTGGCTAGCCCATCATAAAAACTCGGAGCTGTGGTTCTTTTAATTTCTTTTAATCCCAATCTTTCAATGGATACGGGAGATTCTTTGAGTTTTTCTTTGGTACGGGAAGCGGAAATTACCACATCATCCAAAAAGTTGTTTTCTTTGAGGACCACTACTACGGGGTCTGTATTTTTTACAACAATTGTAACGGGTTCATAACCTACATATGAAATAGAGAGAGTAACAGGCAAAGATTTAACTTTTAAACTGAATTTTCCATCAAAATCGGATGCTGTTCCTTGACCGGTTTCTTTAATTAAGATATTAGCTCCGGGTATAGCTTCTTTGTTTGCATCAGTTATTTTCCCTTTGATAACTTCTTGACCGAATCCGGTTAAAGCTACCATAAAAAATAGTAAAAAAATAATTTTTTTCATAGTAAAAGTGTTTTGATTATTTCTGCAATAATAGTAAAATATATTAGAAAAATCATTTTTTTTTTAAAAGCCTTTTGTTCTTGTTGAGTTTTTTAGTTTTTTTTTAAAAAAAACCTTGCTTTATTAAAAAGTGTTTAAGAAAGTCAAAGTGTATTTAACCTTATACAAAACAAAAATGCCGAGTAGTTATTTTTTAAATTCTGCAATAAAGTCCTGGCGATTTAAAATAAAACTGGTTTTGTTATTAGGCAAAATAAAATGGATAATATTTTTTTGATCCTCATAAATATCCGTTAAGATATTGTTTTTTATTTGGAAAGTTTTATATTTTTTAGGGAGATTGGCTTTGATTAAAATAATAAGGAAATTATCTTCTTGTGTAGTGCCTAAAATTTGATATTCGATTGCTTTATTATCTGTTGCCAGTTGAAAATGTTCCTTTATGTATAAGTATAAATATTTTTGAAATTGTTTATCATCAGGTTTAATTTGATAAAGTTCTTTTACTGCTCTTTCCATATCGTCGGGAAAAGTCCGGATGATTATTTCGGCACTGTTTTCTTTGAGGTAAATTTCGGTAACACTTACGTAATATTTATGCAACATAAAACTTTGTAAAACTAAAACTATTGGTAGAATAAATTTGATATTCATTTTTAATTATCTTTGATGAAAAATTATATGAAAATATGAACAAATATACTTATTTATCGGTATTTTTATTGTTATTGACCGGCTGTAAAGCTACAAAAAACATACCGAAATCTAAATCCATTATAAAAAATATGGTTATTACACTGGATTCTTCAAAAAATATTTATTCTGCTTTATGTGAACCTTCGGTAACAATTGATAAAACCAAATCGGATAATTTTGTTGGAGGAAGTATATATAACAATGTATATGTTTTTTCTGAAAAAGATGTTCAAAAATCAAAACTGCAATCTCCTTACGGTGTTTATGGTGACCCTTGTTTAGCTTCCGATAATAAAGAACATTTATATTATTTGCATTTGTCTAACCCCAATCCTTCGGAAGTTAAAGAAGGATATTTAATCGATCGTATTGTGATTCAACGTTCGGATGATCACGGACAAACTTGGAGTGATGGAGTAAGTATCGGTTATAATCCTCCCAAACAACAAGATAAACATTGGATAGGCATCGATCCGGTATCAGGAGCTTTGGCAGTTACTTGGACAGAATTTGATCAATATGAAAGCAATTCTCCGAAAGATAAATCACGTATTCTGTTTTCACGTTCGGACAATTTTGGACAAACTTGGACAAAACCCGTAAAAATCAATCAATTGGACGGGGATTGTCTGGATAATGATAATACCGTAGAAGGAGCTGTTCCTGTTTTTGATAATCAAGGAAATATTTACGTAGCTTGGGCATACCATGAAAAAATTTATTTTGACAAAAGTTCGGATGGAGGCAAAACTTGGTTGGATGAAGATATCGTTGTTGCCAATCAACCCGGTGGCTGGGTATTTGATGTTCCGGGGATTTACAGAACCAACGGACTTCCGGTGTTAGCCATTGATAACAGTAACGGAAAATATGCCGGAACTTTATATGTCAATTGGGCTGACCAGCGAAACGGTTATAACAATACCGATATTTTTATTGCCAAAAGCTCGGACGGCGGTAAAACTTGGAGTCCTCCCAAAAAAGTAAATACGGATACAACGCAAACCCATCAGTTTTTAACTTGGTTGAGTGTGGACCCCGTAACAGGTTTTTTATACATTATTTATTATGACAGAAGCAAATATCTGGATAATAAAACCGATGTTGTATTAGCTGTTAGTAAAGACGGTGGTAATTCATTTGTAACAAAAACGATATCTAATCGTCCTTTTATTCCGGTGAAATCTGCTTTTTTCGGTGATTATAACAATATAGATACTTACAATGGAACGATTGTCCCGATTTGGACGGAAATGACCGGTAAACAAATAAGCATTAAATCAATAATAATTAAAGATAATCAATAGAATCTAAATATATGGAAACTTACAAAAAAGCAGCAAACAAAACCATTTATAGTGTATTGGGTGGAATAATCATTTTTTTCTTATTCATTATGGTTTTATCCTCAATGGTTACCATAGAAACCGGGCATAAGGGAGTAGTTTACAAAACTTTCGGTAAAGGTGTGGATACTACTCAAATTCCTTTGGAAGAAGGCTTTCATTTGATAGCTCCTTGGAATAAAGTTTATGAAGTGGACGTGCGTCAGCAACAATTATTTGAAAAAATGAAAGTTTTATCATCCAACGGATTGGATATTCAGATGGAAGCTACCGTTTGGTTTCAACCTAGACATAGAGATTTGGCCAAACTTATCAAATTACGAGGTTTGAATTATATAGAAGACGTAATAAAACCCGCTATACGTTCGGCAGCTCGAAGCGTAGTAGGACGTTATACGCCCGAGGAAATATATTCAACCAAAAGAGAAGCTATTACCCACGAAATTTTTGAAGAAACCGAAAAGATTTTGGATGACAATTTTGTGCATCTCAAAAATGTTTTGGTAAGAGATGTAACTTTGCCTCCTACAATAAAAACAGCTATTGAGCGAAAACTCAAACAACAACAGGAAGCTTTGGAATATGAATACCGTTTGCAAAAAGAAAAGAAAGAAGCCGAACGTAAACGTATTGAAGCTAAAGGTATTAAGGACTTTCAAGATATTGTTTCTATGGGAATTTCCGATAAGCTCTTGCGCTGGAAAGGAATTGAAGCCACACTTAAACTTTCGGAGTCTCCCAACACTAAAATCGTGATAGTGGGAGGCAAAGACGGCTTACCGATAATTATGAATGCGGAAAAATAATTTATTATTTAACTGACCTGTTAAATTTGCAGGGTTTTTTACTGGTTTTATGATTGGTTGTATATTGAGAACAATATATTCCGTGAAATTTTGTATTTTTATCAACTATTAATTTGTGATTGCAAAACATGAATATAAAATTTAATAAAAACGAAGATTATAATAAGCTCAAATGGGCGGAAGTCCGTCAAAAGATGGAAAAAATTTATTTGGGCGGTGGAAAAAAACGTTTGGAAAAAGAGCACGCCAAAGGTAAACTTACCGCAAGAGAGCGTATCGATTATTTGTTGGATAAAAATAAACCGCAATACGAGATAGGTGTTTTTGCCGGATATGAGATGTATGAAGAACACGGCGGTTGTCCGGCGGGTGGAGTAGTGGTAAAAATAGGATATGTTAAAGGAAAACAAGTAATAGTTGTAGCCAATGATGCTACGGTCAAAGCCGGTGCTTGGTTTCCAATTACGGGAAAGAAAAATTTACGGGCACAAGAAATTGCTATGGAAAACAACCTTCCGATTATATATCTGGTGGACTCGGCAGGGGTTTACCTTCCGATGCAAGATGAAATTTTCCCTGATAAAGAACATTTCGGGCGTATTTTTAGAAATAATGCCGTTATGAGTAGTAAAGGTATCATTCAAATAGCTGCTATTATGGGCAGTTGTGTTGCCGGCGGGGCTTATTTGCCGATTATGAGTGATGAAAGTTTGATAGTGGATAAAACCGGAACTATTTTTTTAGCAGGAAGTTATTTGGTCAAAGCGGCAATAGGTGAAGAGATTGATAATGAAACCTTGGGTGGTGCTACTACACAAACGGCAATTTCCGGAGTAGTTGACCATAAAGCGGCTAATGATCAGGATGCTTTGGACAAAATTAAACGTATTATTGAAAAAATAGGAAAATTTGAAAAAGCAGGTTTTGATCGTATAGAACCGGTTTTACCTGCTAAAAATCCAGAAGAAGTTTTTGGAATTTTACCTTCTTCCCGGCAAGAGCAATATGATATGTATGAAATTATAGAGCGTTTGGTGGATGCCGATAGTTTTGACGAATATAAAGCGGATTACGGAAAAACCTTGATTACCGGATATGCCCGTATAGACGGTTGGGCTGTTGGGATTGTTGCCAATCAGCGTAAAATAGTAAAAAATGCTAAAGGCGAAATGCAATTCGGCGGGGTGATTTATTCGGATTCGGCGGATAAAGCGGCACGTTTTGTAATGAATTGTAATCAGAAAAGAATACCTTTGGTGTTTTTGCAAGATGTTACAGGTTTTATGGTGGGCAGTCGTTCGGAGCAAGGAGGTATTATCAAAGACGGAGCCAAAATGGTCAGTGCGGTTTCTACTTCCGTAGTACCTAAATTTACGGTAGTGATAGGTAATTCTTACGGAGCGGGAAATTATGCTATGAACGGGCGTGCTTATGACCCGCGTTTGATGTTGGCTTGGCCTACTTCCGAGATTGCCGTGATGAGTGGAACAGCTGCTTCAAAAGTTTTGTTGCAAATTGAAGAGGCACGTTTAAAAAAGTCCGGCGAAAAAATTACACCGGAAAAGGAACAGGAACTTTTGAAAAAGATTCAAGATAAATATAACGAACAAATTTCCCCTTATTATGCTGCGGCAAGACTATGGACGGATGCTATAATAAATCCTGCTAAAACCCGGGATTGGATCAGTATGGGGATTGAGATGGCTAATCATCAACCGATTAAAGAACGTTATAATGTTGGAGTGATTCAGACTTGATAAAAGTTTTTGTGTTTTGGTTTTATTAGTTTAACGTCTGCTTCTTATATGTTGTGTTGGGTATTTTAAATCGTATGTTTTTCTACTGATAGCTATATTGGTTTTGCACTATGTTTATTCATTGCTATTATCTGGAATTTTAGCAGTACCTGCCAAATTCAGTATATTTTTTGTTGGGCACTGTTATTTTTCATTTTCTATTTCGTTTAAATCAGATATTAGTTTTGGAAAATATGCTTCAAAATTTTCATATTTTTCTTTATTTATTCTATATTTTTCAAGTGATTTTACAAATTCTTTTATATATAAAACACCTTCTTTTTCATATTCATATTTTAACTTTTCATCTGCCATTTTATTATTCCCCATTTCTCTCCAAATCATTATTTCATTGGCTCTTACAAGATGCTCTTCAAAAATTGTACTCCATTCCGTTCCTTCTCCTATTTTCTCAAAATTCTTTTTTAGTTGTTTATTATTTAGTTTAGAAAGACTTTTGTACAATTCTATATTTTTATTTTTATCCAAAAATCTAACAAAAGAATGTCCGAATTCGTGAATAGCCAAATCAGTTAAATTTTCTTTACCATTAAACCCCAAACTGTCATTTTTTAAAATATTTTCTATATTTTTTCTTTTTGGTTTTAAATCATAAGATGGACCTGCTAAATAGTAAAAGATATTTGATTTGTCCATTTTAATTTCTGGTCCAAAATTCCAATCATTTGGGATTGTAAGCGAAGGGCAAATAACAAATTCATTACTATGCATTCCAAAATAGTTTTCCATTGTTTGTATTATTTTCGTTGGAAGAATACTTTGGATTTCAGTTTTAATCTTGTGATAGATGGTACTATTCTTGGTGTAAAAATCGTTCAAGTTAGCATCATTGTAAAAATCTCTGATTGAACTATCAAAATCAATTAACAAACTGTCAATCTGTTTATGGCTATAGGTTTCACTTGAGTAAAATTCATTAAATTTTGTATGTTTTAATTTAAATTCTGGAAGTTTTGAAAAAGATAAACCATAATAATAATGGTTAAAATGTGCTAAATTCAATTCATTTAATTTGTTGAATTTTAAAACCGCTGGATGATTTTGATAATCCTTAAACTCATTTCGTATTAATCTTACGAATTCATAGTTTCTTTCTTTACTACTATTACTCAAAACATAATCACCTAATTCTGAAAGGCCAAGAATTATTCCAATTGTTTCAATATTGTAATTAATTTCAACTCGAATTTTTTTCTTTTTTTCAGTTTTTTTAGATGAATTATTAATC
>JALSPZ010000063.1 GCA_026985675.1 Flavobacteriales bacterium | reverse complement strand
AAAATCGATGCCGATAAAGATGGATTTGCATCAAAAGAAGAATTTGCCGCTTTTAAGGCCTCAATGAAGAAAGAAGGTAAATGTGGCGAAGGTAAATGCGGTGAAGGTAAATGTGGTGATGCGATGAAAAAAGGTGCTGAAAAAGTAAAAGATGCTGCTAATAAGGTAAAAGAAGCTAAAAAAGATATGAAATGTGGCGCTGGAAAATGCGGTAACTAATAAACATATTTATTTTTTATCAAACCGCTTTGCATTCAAAGCGGTTTTTTTGTAAATTTATTTCAAAAATCCTCTACTTTCGATGAAACGAAGGAATTTTATTAAAACACTTATTTCCGTAGGAATACTTTCGCAAATTCCTTTAGGATTATCTTGTTCAAGAGATAATAAAGCTATAATTATTCCTAAAAATGAAGTGCTTAAACCTTCACAAAGAAACGTCGTTTTGTTTTTTTTGAACAAACTTTTTCCTGAAAATAATGGGGTGCCCGGAATTGCCGAACTCAACACTTATCAACATTTGAATAATTATCTGCAAGATGCCAATGTGGATATTGATGATAAAAATTATTTGATTAAGGGAATTTCTTGGATTGAAGAATCGGCTAACGAAACTTTTCAAAAGGAATTTAAGGATTTGAATTACGAGCAAAAACAAGAACTTTTTAAACAAATTCTAAAAGAAGATTGGGGAGAATCTTGGGCATCGAGATTGTTAACGCTTATTTTTGAATCCTTGCTTTTGGATCCTTTATATGATGTGAATTTACAACAAAGCGGTTGGAATTGGCTTCATCATATTCCCGGAAATCCCGAACCCGATGAGCAAAATCATTATAAAAAATTACTTGCCGCTAAAACAAAACCTGAAATTATCACGCAAATATCTCAATTATGAACTATAAAGACCTGAGTAAAATTGAATTTGATATTTGTGTGATAGGAAGTGGTGCAGGAGCAGGTCCTGTTATTTACGAACTTTCCAAAGCCGGATATAAAGTGGTGGTATTGGAAAAAGGACCTTGGTTTAGAACAAAAGATTTTTCAAAAGATGAATTGGTGGCTACTCGTCGTAGTGTTTATACACCCAACCTGAAAGATGAACCCCAAGTTATAGAGCAAGAAGATGTTATGGGAAATTGGAAAGCTCAATCCAACTATGAAACCGGAAACGATTTTTGGAACGGAAACTGTGTCGGAGGGTCTTCCAATTTTATGAGCGGATATTTTTCACGGCTCAAACCCAAGGATTTTAAACTCTTGTCTGCTTATGGAAAAATTGAAGGCGCCAATATATCCGATTGGCCGATAGCTTATGAAGATTTGGAACCTTACTATACCAAAGTGGAACATCTGATAGGAGTCTCGGGAAAAGTGGTAAAACATAAATTTTTAGAACCTCGCTCTACGCCTGATTTTCCTTATCCGCCTTTGAAAGAAAATTATGTTTCACAATTGATAGATAAAGCCGCCTCCGATTTGAATTTACAAACTATTCCGCTTCCGAGAGCCATAATTTCACAAAACAAAGGCGATAGAAATGCTTGCTACTATTCCAACTATTGCGGAAGTTACGGGTGTTCTTCGGATGCCAAAGGAAGTTCCCGTGTATCATTGATCCGAGAAGCGCTCAAAACCGGTAATTGCACGGTTGTCCCCAACGCCAAAGTTTTTTATTTGGAAGCGGATGCTCCCGATAAAGTGTCAAAAGCTTTTTATTATACTCCTGAAGGAGCAAAAGAATTTATCCGAGCTAAAATATTTGTTGTAGCGGCACAAGCTGTTGAAACCTCCCGTTTATTGTTGATGAGCAAAAACAAATTTTTTCCCAACGGATTGGCAAACAATAATGGACAAGTAGGAAAAAACCTGATTTTCTCCGCAGGTGGTGTAGGCGGTGGTGATTTGTTTTATAAAGATTTTTCCGAAAAAATTGCAAAAAAACTTGCCGAACCGGGAGTATTTGTCAATCGAACTTTGCAAGAATTTTATGAATTGCAAGACCCCAAATCAGGCAAAAAGATGAAAGGCGGAACCATTGATTTTCTTTGGGAACACGCCAATCCGGTTTCAAAAGCCATTCGTCAAAAATGGGACGAAAACGGCAATTTGCTTTACGGAACCCGTTTGCAAAATAAATTGTATCGATATTTTAATGATTTGCGAAAACTCAAATTTGAAATTTTTGTCGATTGGCTACCTACCGATAATTGTTATGTAAGTTTGGATGACAAAGTAAAAGACAAATGGGGCGATCCCGTAGCCAAAATAAGAATAGGTCATCATCCGCACGATATCAAAATAGGGAATATTTTAGCTGAAAAAGCCGAAATGCTTATGAAAAAATTGGGGGCTAAAAATATTTATTCCGGAGTTTCGGGCTATCCGCCTTCTAATCTTCAAGCTGGGGGATGTCGTTTCGGAAATGACCCTGCTACCAGTGTTTTGGATAAAAATTGTAAAGCCCACGAACTCGAAAATCTTTATGTAACCGATGGAAGTTTTATGCCTACCGGCGGTAGTGTAACTTATACTTGGACCATCTATGCCAATAGTTTTAGAGTGGCGGATAAGATTTTGGAACGATTGAAAAGATAACCTGTTATTTTCCTGTTTTATAATATTCCCGCGCAACAATCTCCATTTCTTCATACCATTCTGTCCCGAACTTTCGTATCAAAGGTTCTTTTAAGAATTTATATAACGGCACTTGTAATTGTTTTCCCAATTCACAAGCTGCACTGCAAATATCCCATTTGTCGTAATTTACCGCTTGAAAACCCGAAAAATCTTTTACGCGAACGGGGTATAAGTGGCAAGAAATAGGTTTTTGAAACGAAATTTTTCCAGCTGTGTAAGCTTTTTCAATACCACAGACATAAGTGCCGTCTGCTTCTTGAACAACATAAGCGCACTCTTTATTATTTATTAAAGGAGTTGTCAATTCTCCTTGAAAATCAATAACGGATGTTCCCTGCTTATCGATGGCTTTTATTCCTTCGGGACTTAAAAATTCTTTGATTTCGGGATAAATATCTTTCAATATTTGCTTTTCTTCTTCATTTAACGGTGCTCCCGAATCTCCTTCAACACAACAGATACCTTTGCAAGCCTTGATGTTGCAAACAAATTCTTTTTCAAAAAGTTCTTCCGAAACTAAGGTATGGTCTATTTGAAACATATCAATAATTCTTAATTAAAGATTCAACCAAATTTTCAATAGCTTTTCTGACTTCTTTATGTTTGGAAACAAATAGGTTGGTCATCACCGAAAAAGCATAATATTTTCCGGATTTTCCTTGAAAAATACCCGTATAATTCCGAACCTTGCTTACCGAGCCGCTTTTAACCCAAACTTTTTGTTGAACAGGAGAGTTTTTTAAAAAATATTTGGCATATCCGTCTATTCCTCCGTGCGGCAAAATATCCAAAACTTTTTTTAATCCGAGTTTTTGGGTTTGGATAAATAAATATTGCGTTAGCGCCGAAGGACTTATCAAATTGTCGGGTGCCAAACCCGAAGCATCTTCCAAATCTATATTTTTTAATCCGTAATTTTTCTTAAAAAATTGATTGATACTATCTTTATTCATATATCCTTCGGAGGGATGTTTTCCGTAAATCAACAACCAACCCAAAGCTTCACTATAATGATTCATACTGTAATCATTGGTTTTTTTAACGATATCCAACAATGAAGGCGATATTTTTTCCCAAATTTTTTGTCGATAAACTTGCCGTTGATAAGATAATTCTACTCCGTTGGTCTGAATATTTTGTTCATTGAGTTTTTTTTCAAAAATTTTCAAGAAGGACAAAGGCGGATTGGGAATACCGGCTTTTACTTTAAAAGGTTTTGTGCCTACGGGAACGGTTCCTAAAATATAACGAGTTTTATCAAAAGGAGCAGCGTAAACATAAGATTGATCCCCTGTATTTTTTTCGGCGGTTTTTACTTTGGAAATAAATTTTATTCCCGGAATTTCGGGAATGGTATAAAGCACTTTTGTAGGTTCGCCTACTTTATTACTTCGTTGTAAATAAACATCGATACGGTTGTCTCTAAAATTGAAATCCCAAGCACCGGTTCCGTAATAATTTCCAATATCTTCTACGGGCCAACTTCCGGCAGCAGGATATCGCCAGCCGTTGAGTTCCATTTTTATTTTTCCTTTGATTTCCCGGATGCCTTTTTTCCGAATAATTTCAGTTAAACTTTGCAACAAACTATCCAAATCCTCTTTAAAACG
>JALSPZ010000062.1 GCA_026985675.1 Flavobacteriales bacterium | reverse complement strand
TTTAATTTTTTATTTTTTTTGAAAGCTTGAATATATTTATTATGATTCCATTCTTCTCCCTTGTTTTCATCTCCTCCAATATGAACATATTCAAAAGGAAATAAATTGGACAATTCTTTAAAAATATTGTAAAGTACTTCGTAAGTTCTAGGATTTGTTGGGTCTAATGTCGGTTTAAAAATTCCTGCATTTCTTTGTAAAGTATAAGTTGTGTCTTGCACACTTCCAATTTCAGGAAAAGCGGTTAACAGAGCTGTTGCATGTCCGGGAACATCAATCTCAGGCATAACTATTATTCCTCTATCGGAAGCATATTTAATAACATCTTTAATTTGTTCTTGTGTATAATATTGTCCGTCTGTAGCCAACTTTGTTAATTCGGGGTATTTTTTAATCTCGACTCTAAATCCTTGATTATCTGAAAGATGCCAATGAAAAACATTCATTTTGGCAACCAACATTGCATCTAAGTTTCTTTTTATTACTGAAACAGGTTCAAAGTGACGGGCAACATCTATCAATAAACCTCGCCAAGTAAATCTAGGGCTATCAGAGATTCTAATATTTTGGAAAAAATAATTTTTTTCATTATAGTCCAATAACTGTAGTAAAGTTTCAAAAGCATGAATGATTCCTAAATCAGTTGGGGCAGATAATGTAATTTTATTTTTATTTATTTTTATTTTATAAGACTCATCTTCATTTAATTCCAATTTTCCTAGCCTTTTATATTTTACTATTAATTTATAATTTAAGGTATCTTTTGAAATGAAAGGAAAACCTGTTTTAAGGAATATTCCGGTTCTGTCACTTAATCTTCTTATAAATTTAGTAGAAGCTATCTTTATTTTAATATTATCATCGGGGATTGCTATTGAAAAACTTTTGTTTAAAATAAATTTCCCTTTTTGTACTACAATTTTCTGTGGTATAGGCATCAGGTTTTTATAAGCCGGCTTTTTTTGTCCATAAGTTTTTATAGACAAAACAAATAACATAATTAGACATATTGTTTTTTTCATTTTCTTTCTTTTAAGATTTTCTGTGAATATATAAAAAAAACGGGAATAATTATTCCCGTTTTTTATATGCTTATCTACTTGTTAATACTAGAAATTACTTCCGGTATCCCACCAAAGTCTAGTGCCTCCATTGTCTGGTCCTCCTAATTTAGTAACAGCTCCGGCTACTCCGTCAGGATTGGTTGAATATTCACTAATTACAAATGGAAGTCGTCGGATTTGGATATTGGTATCAATTGTCCCTCCACTTTGATTACTAACAACCGGAAAAAGTTTAGGATATCCGGTTCTTCGGAATTCACTCCAAGCTTCCATTCCTTCAGGGAACATAGCTATCCATTTTTGGGTGATTATTTTTTCTAATTTTTCTTCATTGCTTGCTGAATTATCCCATACAATGGTAACATTGGTTAAAGCATTGATATTATTTGAATTATTTACAGGATCAACATAATTCATAGGAGTTGATGTATTATCACTTATATAAGCAGGAGCTGCATCACCTACGCCATATTGTGAAAAGGATTTTGAAATACCTGTTTCATAATTGGTTTGGGCATCTCCGGCTCCATTCCAACCGCGTAAAGCAGCTTCAGCTTTTAGGAACCAAACTTCAGCAGCAGTCATTAATTGGATGTATGTACTGTTTACGATATCATCTCCAATAGTGGAAAAACCTACATAATCAGCTTTTTGAGCCAATTCATCTGTATAATTTGACATAAGAGGAAGTCCGCCTCGAATACCTTTTATTTCTCCGGGAGACACAGTTGATTCTTTGAAATAATGAGGTAATCGGGGATCATTGTAACCTCTCATAAATGATTCAAGACTGGCATTCATACGAGTGTCATTCCATGCACAGCAAATAGTTTTTAAAGGATGGGTTAGGTTTCCTTTTACTATAAAACTTTCGGAGTTTGATTCTATTAGACCTTCGGGATTTGCCAATGCTTTTTCGCCTTCTAATTTAGCTTTAGCAGGATCAACCATGGCGATTCGGATGGCTAATCTTAAACGTAATGAATTTGCAAATTTCATCCATTTATGATAATCTCCACCATAAACCATATCAAATTTTGTAAATTTATTTCCATCGATATCTTGAGATAAAATATTTTGTGCTTCATCCAAATCTGCAAAAAATTGATTGTATGCCTCTTCTTGAGAATCATAAGTACTTGAGGTAGAAGACTGACCGAAATTAGAATAAACAATAGGTCCAAAAATGTCAGATACCCTGTGCATAGCTTCTACTTTTAAAATTAGAGAAACAGCATAAAAATTATTACTATAATCTTTTAATTCTTCAATTTTTTTGAGGTTGTTCATCACTCTGGAATAAGCAACTACCCAAATATGATTGTTCCAACTCCCAACCAGATTATATGTATTATTATTTTGTCCGGCTCTAAAAGGACGTGGTGGCGTGAGATATCCACCATATATGTCGGCATTTAGATTTTGTTGTAGCTGAAATACAGGAGAATATTCATAAATATTTTCAAAAACAGGTTTGAATTTGGAACCTATGATTTGTAAATCAGTTTCCAATTGTTTATCTGTTATTTGATTAGGGTCATCATCAATTCCATCAAAATCCTTTTTACAAGACTGGAATGTTAAACTAAAAAGTCCTAACATAATAAGGACATAAATTTTATGTATATTTTTCATCTTTTTCATTTTTTAAAAAGTTAGATTTAGATTCAAACCAATACTTCTAGTAGAGGGAAGTGCAAAAACATTTACACCTTGTAGCGCATTTCCGGTATTATCGGTTATGTTTGGATCATGAGGTGATTTTTTGTAAAAGAAAAATAGATTGTTGCCAATCAAAGATATTTTAGCACTTTTAATATTCATTTTATTTAAATGATTCAATTTATAGCTAAGTGCTAATTCAGCTAAGCGGAAATTAGTAGCGCTATAAACATATTCGCCTGTAAAACCGGCTCTACCACCTGCAGCTCCATAATATTGTTGTGCAGTTAAATTGGTTAGGGTTCCATCAGTTTTTCTTACTTGAACCTGTCCATTTTCAACTTCACGCAAGGAATTATTACTTGCTCCTTCAACTATAGCTTCTGTCATATCTACAACTTCTCCTCCGACTTGTCCATCTATAAGAAAATCTAATCCAAAGTTTCCGTAGTTAAAAGAGTTGTTCCAACCCAAAATTAAATCCGGATTAGGGTTACCAACTTTTTGTAAACCATATACGACATCGTCAGGGTGTTCATCATCAACAACAAGTGCTATACTTCCGTTATTATCTATATCAACAATAGGATTCCCGTCACTATCTTTCTTAACAACTTTGGCATAAATATCTCCGAACGAACCTCCCTCAACCAAGTAAGAACCAAAAGAATTGGGTCTGGCTGGCGTAAGGGTGTAGGTATCTATTTGCACGCCATCAGCAGGATTACTCAAAGAAATTATCTTATTGATATTTTTTGAAAAATTAAATTGGGTTCTCCAGTTCCATTTTTCATTTTGAATTGGTTTTCCGAAAATAGAAATTTCAAAACCTTTGTTAAGAATTTCACCTGAGTTTACACCTCTTTTTATATATCCAGTAGAGGTTGGCACATCAATAGGTAGATATTGATCAATGGTACTGGTATGATAGAATCCTATATCAAAACCGTATTTATTGTTTAGAAATTTCCATTCTGTTCCAACTTCATAAGAAGTTTGGGTTTCAGGCCTTAAGTCTTTTAATGGTAAATATGGTTCAGCCGGGGATAATCCACCTCCAAAAACTATTTCACGATGAGGATTTCTGGTTCCTGCGGGGACATCACTACCTACTTGTGCGTAGGAAGCTCTTATTTTGGCGAAAGATACTTTATCTCCCAAGTCAAATAATTTATTAAGTATTCCGGTAACACCTATAGAAGGATAAAAGTAAGAATCTGCTAAAGCAGAACTCCAATCATTTCTTGCAGTTAAATCTACATATATTTTTTGTTTGTAATCAAAAGAAGTACTGGCGAAAACAGAAAAAACATTTTTTCTTCTCAAGTGTGTGGCAAAGGAAACTCCTGGATTTGCATTGAAATTTTGAAATGAAAAAACATTTGCAAAATATAAATCACCATTTACTCCGGAATCGGCATTAAAAGAATTATTTTCCGAATAGACATTACTACTACCTAAGATTGCATTTAATTTTAAATTATCAGAAATTTGATAATTTATGTTTGCCAAAATTTGGCTATACC
>JALSPZ010000061.1 GCA_026985675.1 Flavobacteriales bacterium | reverse complement strand
GGTAATCCGTCTCCACTTCCTTGATCTTGAATTTCCATATTGAAAACCTCGATAGCTTCTCCGGGAGTGTCAATGGTTGAAGAAATACTACCGGCAGCCGGTTGATTGTTTGTATCGTAAACTTCGGTATCGGTGTCGTTGGAAGAATTTGTATCGCCAACTAATTTTATATCATCAACATAATAATAATCGGAAGTGTTATTTTTTCCACTTCTTTCATCAAATCTGATTCTGACCATAATCTGATTTTCAGTATCAGGAATATCTACGGAATAAGGATTAGGGGAAACTGTAGTAGGGTCGCTTGCATTAGTATCTCCGAAATTCAAATTACAATCACCATAACCATCAACTAATTTTGTTGAGTTCCAAGAAGAACCGTTGTCATAAGAAATATCCAGCCATAAATCATCACTGCCATCGGGACCATGCGCCGCAAAATATACCCACAATTTTACATTGGTATAATTGCTGATATCGATATTATCTAATTCTATATAAGGGTCGGCATTATGATTATTTGTTCCTTTTATTTGCAAGGAATTGGTCGAATTATTTTGATAATTTGTATTTACTGTAAAACAAGAATATCCACTATCGTGCTCCGTATAATTCCATTGTGGCGAAGTGCCTTCGAAATCTTGAATGGCAATAATATTAGTAGAATTTGAAGAATTACTACCATTGCTATTATTATTATTCTGTCCCCAAATATCATTTACCCATTCGGGATGATCAATAAAAGGGTTTCTATTTCCTTGATAGTTATATACAGCCTCATTACGGTCGGTTTCACGTTGAGAAACCGGATCATCTTGATTCCATTGTAATAAAATTTCTAAAAACCAATCTGCAAAAACTTGATCGGAAGTTCCATTAAGCATATCATGATTCCAATTAGCTACTTGATCTTCATATCTTGTTGCAAAATAAAAAAGCATACGTGCAATATCCCCTTTGAATTCGTCTATGGGTTCAAACACGGTACCAGAATATCCGGTAGTTGAATTAGCCCCCACCTTACTTCCATTGCTTGATGTCCAATCAGGATTATTGACAATGCCGAAAGCATAATTGCTCCTCCTATTATTAACATAACCATCAGCTGGAACAACAAAGTGTCCGTCAGATTTCATAGGATAAGCAGAATTAAATACACTTTGTGGCATAATATGTTCTCTATTATAACAACCTCCTTCTCCTTGATAATCGCCACATTTATCTGTATCATGTGTATATTCATAAGCATCTGCACCGGATGGTTTTTCAGAATACATATCCAAAACAGTATTGTCATTTTCATAATATGAATCCGTATCGGAGCTTTCATATAATGTGTATAAATTATCATAACCTTGGTCGGTATGTCCGTTGGTTATAATATCTTTTAAAGCCGTTTTCAATTCATAACCGGTTTTGCCATTGGCAGCATCGTAATAAGCGGTGGGGGCTTGTCCAAATGAAATTTGGTAAATTAAGATAAAAGTAAAAAGTATTTTTTTCATAAAAATATGACTTGTTGTATGTTTAGTGTAAAAATAAAAAAATAAATTGTTTATTATATTAATTAATAATGAATTAACAGAAAAGTTTTTAACACCAAGCAATTTATAGAATTTTAATAATGTTTAAAAATAGTTTATATTATATAGTAAGTTTTACATTTTTTTACTTTTATTCGATAAATTATTAATAATACAATAATTACTCAATAATCTATAAAATCAATTGTTGATAATTTTGAAATAAATGGAAGCAAAAAAACGCCAAAATTATATCTTTTGGCGTTTATTATTCTTTAAATTAAGTAAAGAATTATTTAACAAATTCCACTTCACGTTTTTTTTCCAAATCCATAAATTTTGTAAATCCTTGTGCCATCATCCATTTGTCGCTATACATTTTACCCATATAACGGGAGCCGTGGTCGGGGAATATTATCACTATTTCGCTGTTTTCGTCAAAAAAACCTGCTTTTTCGTATAAATGAGCTGCTTCTAAGGCTGCTCCACTGGTATATCCGGCAAAAATCCCTTCTTTAAGAGCCAATTCACGAGCTTTGTAAGCGGCATTTTCATCGGTAACTTTCATAAAATAATCGATCAAATCAAAATCCGTAGCGGTTGGAATTAAGTTTTTTCCCAAACCTTCGATTCTGTAAGAATAAATTTCGTTGGTATCAAAAATTCCTGTTTCGTGGTATTTTTTCAAAGCAGAGCCATAAGCATCTACTCCGAGAATCTTAATTTCCGGATTTTTTTCTTTTAAATAACGTGCAATTCCCGAAATTGTTCCGCCTGTTGCGGCACAAGCAATTACATGAGTAACTTTTCCTTCAGTTTGTTCCCAAATTTCTTTTCCCGATGAAAAATAATGTGCTTTGATATTGAGTTCGTTAAAATACTGATTTACATATAAAGAACCGGGATTTTCTTCGTGTAATCGTTGGGCAACGGAGTAATAAGAACGCGGATCTTCGGCAGGAACTTCCGAGGGACAGACATATACATCGGCCCCCATGGTCCTGAGCATATTAATCTTATCTTCGGTGGCTTTGTCTTTTACTGCTAGAATCACTTTATAACCTTTTACTGCGCCTAACATAGCCAAACTAAATCCGGTATTACCCGAAGTTGTTTCAATAATAGTTCCACCGGGTTGAATTCTTCCTTCTTCTTCGGCTCTTTCAATAATATATTTTGCTATTCTGTCTTTAACCGAATCTCCCGGATTGAAGGATTCTAATTTTGCATAATAATTTCCGGTTAGACCTTCTGTAATTTTGTTTAATCTTACCATTGGTGTATCACCAATAAGGTCGAGAACATTATCTACAATTTTTTTGTTATTCTTCATGCTGTCAAGTTTCAGCAACTTATACTCGTCGCCATTAACCTTGCAAAAGTAATAATATTTTGATTAAAAAAAGGTATATTTGGTTACAATTTCTTTTCTTTCAACAATTTTTTTCCTGTAATTATAAGTGTTACTCCAATAATTGACAGTATGCCGCCGATAATTTGGATTTGACTTGGAAATTTTCCAAAATATAAGTAACTACCCAGCAAAACAAATAGTCCTTTGGTGGAAGATAAGATTGATTTTCGACTTACTTCTATATATTTCAAGGCATATAAGCCAACAATTGCCGTGAGAAATGGTCCTAAAAATGAGCCGACAAAAATATTTTTTAATGCACTAACCGATATTTTAAAACTCATATTTTTAGACAATAATATTATTAGTGAAAAGAGGAATAAGAAAAGTGTGCGGTTGAGTGCTAAAATAATGGGTGAAAATTTAACCACATTAAGTTTCATTAGAATAGAACTTACGGCAAATAAAAACGTAAAGCCCAATACATATTCACTTCCTTTGATAAACATTTCGTTCCAATGAATCCATTCGGGATTATAACTCAATAGAAAAGCAGCTGTTAGTGTAATAAAAATTCCTATAAGTTCCCATATATTAAACCTTTCTTTCAGAATTAAAAATCCTAAAATCAAAACAAAAACAGGTCCTAAATTGCCCATAAAAGCAACAATACTTGGATTGGGCATTGTTTGAATTGATTTAAAGAATAGAGTGGTGGAAATAACTTCCAATAAACCAAAAAAAATCAATAAAAGATAATCTTTTTTAGAAAAATTTTTTAATATCCGAAAAGAATCTTTGTAGAATGCCAAAATTAAGGTCAACAGAAAACCGGTTAAAAACCAATAAAAACCGAATTGTGGCAATTTTACCTCTTGAAGTGCAGCTTTGCTGAAAATAAAAACATTGGACATTGCCAATATACCAATAAAAGTCAGAAGATAGCCTTTGATTTTATCCGGTAGATTATTCCAAAAATTTTTCATAGTATATAGTATTCTGCAAAGAAAAGTATTTTTTATGAGAACATCTATTAAAGAATTCATAAAAATTACTCAATTAATGTCGGTTATATTGTATCTTTGTAAAGTTAAAATATATATAAATGAAAAAAATAAAATATACATTTTTTACTATTGTTGTATTGGCTGTTATTCTATCTGTATATATTTTTAGTTTGGATGATTCTTTTACGGTTAAGCGTTCGCGAATTATTAAAGCACCGGCAAATTTGGTTTATAATCAGATTGCTAATTTGAAAAATTGGGAAAAATGGTCTCCTTGGAAAGAAAAGGACAGTATGATGAAATTCGAATTTTCAAATACAACCAATAAGGAAGGAGATTATTTACGTTTTGCTGATGAAAAAGGAAACCCTCAAAAAATTACACATATCAGTTTAAAGCCGGATTCAGTTATTATACAAACTATGGGAAATCAAGATCAGATGCAAGATTTTTATTGGAAAATTTCTTCGGTTGATAATGGAACTCGCCTGACTTGGACAGTTAAAGGAGAATTGCCGTTGATGCAAAGATTTTATGCCAAGGAAATGGATGCCATGATTGGACCGTTGTTGACCAGAGGATTGGAAAGAATTGACAAAGCTGTTCATGAAGATATGGAAAAACATACTACTGAGATTGATACAATTGTAGATCTGGGAACAACCTATTATTTGTATAAAACAGCCAGTTGCAAAATGGATAATTTAGGGAAAACTATGGATAGTATTTTGCCGAAAGTTTTATTATATGCGATAAAAAATCATATCAAAATGAATGGCAAACCTTTTACGGTTTATGAAAAATATGATTTGGAAAACAATTCGGTAATTTTTTCTTCTTGTATTCCTACCATGGAAAAAATTGAGGTAAAAAAAGAAGATATTTTAACGGGAAAAACACCTGGAGGTAAATATTTACGGGCTATATATAAAGGTGATTATAAATTTTTGCCCGAAGCTTGGCAACAAACTTATGAATACCTGCAAAAAAACGATAGTTTGGTCAGGGATCAAACACGTTTTTCATTTGAAATCTATACCAAAGGACATACTTTGTCGCCAAATCCGGCGGATTGGGTAACGGAAATTTATATTCCTGTTATTTTAATAGATTCAGAAGAGAATACTAGTGAAAATAATTAAATAATTTTTTTAGCATGATTAAAATTTTATTGGTTTTTTTAGGTGGTGGATTAGGAAGCATTTTTCGATATCTCATTGGATTGGCACTAAACAAAAATGATTTTCTCACACCTTACGGAACTTTTTTGGTAAATGTTTTAGGAAGTTTGTTAATTGGTTTATTGGCTGGTTATAATTTACGGAACTTAAACCTTAGTCATGATTATCAAGCTTTGCTAATTGCCGGTTTTTTGGGTGGATTTACAACCTTTTCATCCTTTGCTTTTGAAAACCTGGTGATGATACAAAACGGAAGGTATTTACTATTTGCAGCCTACTTTACGACTACTTTAATAGTTGGACTTTTTGCAGTAGCTTTGGGTTATGAACTTTCAGGGTATATTAAATAAAATAAAGGTAAAAGCAGATAAAATTTTTAATGAAAATTGGACAATAAAATAGAATAATAATAAAAATTCAATGCAAAAAAATTTATAATAATGTTAAATGAACTTAATAAAATAACAGATTTAAAAAAATTAGCTTTAAAAAATAAACCCAAAAAATTGGTTTTGGCTGCTGCCGGGGACGAACATTCGTTGGATGCTGTATTGGCAGCTTATAAAATGGGGGTAATAGAACCTATTTTGGTCGGGCGAAAAGAAGAAATTGAAAAAATGGCGGATGATTGTAAGCATTTATCCAATTTTGAAATCTTTGATTTGAGCGATGACAGACAAATAATTCAAAAAGCAGTTGAATTGGTTGTCAATGGCAAGGCAGATATTTTGATGAAAGGAAAAGTAACTACAGCACAATTATTAAAAGGAGTTTTAAATAAAGAATATGGTATTCAGTATCGCTCTTTTCTGTCACATTTTGCTTTGTTTGAAATTCCCAATTATCACAAATTACTTTCCATAACTGATGTGGCACTCAATATATTACCTAATTTGGAACATAAAGTTCATATTTTAAATAATGCAGTAAATTTTATTAGAAAAATAGGTGTTCATAAACCTAAAGTAGCCGCTTTATCTGCTATTGAAATGGTTAATGAAAAAATGCCATCTACTTTGGATGCGGCTTTGCTATCCATTATGCAAAGAAGGGGACAAATAAAAAATTGTTTGGTTGACGGTCCTTTGGCTTTTGATAATGCCATTAGTTTGGAAAGTAAAAAACAAAAAAATTTGGGGGGTGAAGTTGCCGGAGATGCTGATATCCTTTTGGTTCCGAATGTAGAATCGGGAAATATTTTATATAAATCTTTGGTTGCTTTTGCCGGTGCAAAAGTGGCGGGAATTGTTTTGGGCGCTCATTTTCCCATCGTTTTGACTTCAAGAGCGGACTCGGAAGAAACAAAATTAAATAGTATTTTATTAGCAGCCGCTTCGGTAAATTATAAATAATTATGGCAATTATTCATCCGCAAATTTTAGTTATCAATACCGGATCCACTAGTACAAAATTAGCTTTGTATGAGGCGGAAAGTGAAAAATATAAAGTAACAATAAATCATAATCCTGAAGAATTGCTGAATTTAAACGATTTTGAACACCAGATAGAATTTCGTCGGGAAAAAATAATGAATTTTTTAAACCATTACCATATTTCTTTAAATAAAATTGATTTGTTTATGTGCAGAGGCGGATTGGTAAGGCCTGTTGAATCGGGGGTTTATCAAGTTAATGAAAGAATGATAAAGGATTTAAAAAATGCGCCCAAAAAACACGCCAGTAATTTGGCAGCTGTTTTGGGATATAATTTATCACCCGTCAAAACCAATGTTTATATTGCCGATCCGGTCGTGGTAGATGAAATGCAAAAAATTGCGCGATATTCAGGTCATAAAAATTTTGAACGAAAAAGTATCTTTCACGCATTGAACCATAAAGCGGTTGCCAGAAGTTTTGCCGCCGAACAAAACAAAAACTATGAGGATTTGAATTTGATAATTGTTCATCTGGGCGGTGGTATTTCAGTAGGAGCTCATAAAAAAGGAAAAGTAGTGGATGTCAATCAAGCATTGGATGGTGAAGGACCTTTTTCCCCCGAGCGTAGCGGAACACTTCCTACCGGTGATTTGCTTAAAGAAGCTTTTTCAGGAAAATATACCTTACGAGAAATGGAAAAAATGTTGGTAGGACAAGGCGGAATAGTTTCATATTTGGGAACAAACGATATGAAAGCATTGGAACAATCAAAAGAAGCTTATGTGCAAGAAGTTATTCAAGCCATGACTTACCAAATTAGTAAATATATCGGAGAGATGGCGGTTGTTTTACGGGGAAAAATAGATGCCATTATTTTAACGGGTGGGCTTGCACATTCACAAAAAATAACCGAACAAATTAAATCTTATGTAGAATTTTTAGCCCCTGTTTATATATTTCCGGGAGAAGATGAAATGAAGGCTTTGGCTTATAATGGAAATTTGGTTTGGCATAAATTTCTTATCCCCAAAGAATATTAAATAATGAAGTTTTTTTATAAATATTTACAATAATTTTATATATTGCTTAATACTTAATATAAAATATATGTTATATTTTTGAGGATATAAAAATATTTATTATGAAAAAAAAATACTTATTTATTATGGTATTATTGCTTCAAGCAATAAATTTTAACGGACAACAATTCGTTAATCAAGATTTTGAACAATGGAATAGTGAAACCTACTATTCACCATCGGACTTTTATACTTCCTTACAAGGTTTTGGAAGTGAAAGTGTTGAGCGTTCAACGGATGCTTATTCGGGTTCATATTCAATAAAACTAATCACCCAAGATTTGGTTTTTGACGGAGAAAATGTATTTGGATATTTTGCAAATAATGATCCTGAAAACGGAGAACTTGTAGTTCCTTTTACTTCACAAGTTGATTCTATCGTTGGTTATTATAAAGCAAATTTAATGCCGGGGAATTTGGCTAAATTTCATGTCGTTTTTGAAAATTCCGGACAAACTATCTTGGAAGGAAATAAAGATTTTACAAATATAGATAATACAAATACTTGGACAAAATTTACTATAAACACACAATTTCCGTCGGGTATTTTTCCAGATAAAATTGGAGTATGGGCGGCAAGTAGTCATTATGATGGTCAAATAATCCCGAATTCTTGGATACAATTTGATAATATTAAATTTTATTATAATGGCAATGAAATTCAAGCCATCCAAAATAATGATTTTGAAAACTGGGATGAAATCGTTATTGATGAACCAATTGGCTATGTTTCAACTTTAATATTTGATGTAGGAGAAAATCCTCCACCAATTCAAAAAATCACCAGCTCAACTTCGGGAAATTATGCTATTCAATTAAATCATACTCCTATGCTATATGGTTTGGATATGATTTCTTTTGTAACAAATGGTGAGGATAATTTAGATGTTTGGCCACCACAAGGAGGACTATCCTTAACTACTGCTCCCGACCAAATTTCATTTGATGTCAATTATATTCAGGTTTCTAATGACCCGAATGATAGTGCGGAAATTTATTTTATTTTTAAAAACAATGAAAATATTATTGCCGGGTATAGTCATTTTTTAGACCATTCAACCAACGGTTTCCAACAAGTGAATATTCCCGTCCAAATATCACAAACTATTGATAAATTGGTATTTGTTGCAACAAATGGTGAAGAAATTGGAGATACTTTGCAACTGGATAATATCGTGCTTCATTACAATACCGGAAGAACCGAAAATCTATCTGTAGAACAGCTTGTCGCATTTCCAAATCCTGTATATAATCAGTTGAATTTTAAAATTATAGCTCAAAAGCCCGAAGAAATAAATATTAACATTTTTGATTTGAAAGGAAAATTAATACAGACAAAAAAATATAATTTAACACAAGGTGAAAATAAATTAACATTCAAATTAAATTTTACTGCCAAAGGAAATTATCTTTATCAAATTCAAACCCATTCCGGAAGCTTTTCCAAATCTTTTATTAAGAAATAATATGTAGTAGCTTGCAATAAAAAAATAAATGAGGGTTCCAATGAAATGGTGCCCTCATTATTTAATTGAAATATTTTCAAATATTTAAGTTCAATATTAGTTTGAGTAAAAATATTAGAAACGAGATTGTTGTATTGAGAACTTTTTATTCAAAACAACTATCATAGGTCTCAATACTATTTTTCTCGTATACTCGAAAAATCACTCGACCTGACATTACGAGACTCCCAACATTTACGGAATTTCTATATCATACGAAAAATTATTAGTTATCACAATTTATGGAATACTAATAAGCAACTAATTTTTCTATCCAAAAAGCTACAAATCCAAAGAGAAACCCTAAGAATGCCAACCAGGATATTTTTTTCATATACCAGAAAAAGTTGATTTTTTCCATACCCATAGCGGCAACTCCGGCGGCCGAACCGATAATCAAAATACTACCACCGGTACCGGCAGAATAAGCGATCATATGCCAAATGATATGATCGGTGGGCAAATCAAACATTCCCATAGATGCAGCTACCAAAGGCACATTATCAACGATAGCGGAAAGAATTCCCAATAAGACAACAACTATCTCCGTATTGGGTAAAGTTTGTTGTAAAACTTCGGCAAGATATCTTAAACTTCCCATTTGTTCGCCGTTAATGGAACCGTAAACCAAAGCTTCCAATGCACCAACTGCCAATAAAATACCCAAGAAAAATAGAATACTGGAAATTTCAATTCTCGATAAAGCTTTATGAGCCGAATAAAGATGTTTTCGTTCTTCGGTAAAATCTTCTTCGGGGTGTATATATTCGGAGACTAACCAAACGATTCCCAAGGATAACATCATACCCAAATAAGGGGGGAGGTGTGTTACGGTTTTAAAAAGCGGAACAAAAAGTATCATTCCCAAACCCAAATATAGCATGGTTTTACTACTGAGTAATTTTTCGGCTTTTTCAAACTCTTTATCTTCTCCGGATTCTTTGATAGATCCGTTGAAAACAGGTAAAAAGGATGCAATGGCAAAGGGCAAAGCAAAGTTAAGAACTGAAGGAATAAAAACATGTTCAATAAGTCCAGCTGCCGAAACCTTTTTGGCTATCCATAACATTGTGGTGGTAACATCACCGATAGGAGACCATGCACCTCCTGCATTGGCGGCTATAACAATCAGACCGGCATACCAAAGTCTGGTATTTTTGTTTTTGACCAATTTTCGCAATAGCGTAATTAATACGATTGTAGCAGTTAAGTTATCGATGACGGCGGATAAAAAGAAGGCAATAAAACCGATAATCCATAAAAGTTTTCTTTTGCTGTTGGTTTTTACATATTCTTTAAGAACTTCAAAGCCTCTGTGGAGGTCAATAATTTCCACAATAGTCATAGCTCCTGTCAAGAAAACCAGAATTTCAGCCGTTTTTGCCAGATGATGCATTAAGGTATTATGAAAACCTTCTTGGGCTGTTTCCCCTTGTTGCAAAAAATTATAAACATGCCCTTCGGGATCAATGATTGAAAACCAACCCTCATGAAAACCAATAGCCAATAATGCCCATAGAATAGCAGCAGTAAGTAATGCCGGAACCGTTTTGTCCAATTTTAATGAATGTTCGGTGGCAATCGCTATATATCCGAGAATAAATAATAATATAATGATATTTTCCATAGTTATTAATAATTTTTTTCAATGACTACAAAACTAAGTTTTTTTATCGATAATTTTATATAAAAAGTCAGTTTTTGTAATTATTATTACTTTCATCTTTTTTCTTTCTAAAAATCAAAACTATTAATCCCAATAAAATAATTCCGGTTAAAAAACCGGATAATGCTTGCCTAAGTATTTCCATTGATAAATATTTTTTGTGGATAAATTATCCGAGTTAAATACAATCCTTCCGCCGGAACTGAGAAACCGGCTTTTGTTCTGTCTTTTGATTCTATAATTTCTATAAATTTATCATAGCTGATTTTTCCCAATCCTACATCGATTAAAGTCCCGACAATTGCACGCACCATATTTCTTAGAAAACGGTCGGCAGTTATTTGAAAAATTAATTGCTTATCTGTTTTTTTCCAATAAGCTTTTTCAATTTTACAGATATATGTTTTAACATCTGTTTTGGATTTTGAAAAACTTTTAAAATCCTTAAAAGACAATAAACTTTGAGCGGCTTTGTTCATAGCTTCCATATCCAAAGGAAGTGAGAAATACCAAGATAAGTCTTGTAGAAAAGGATTTTTCTCTTGATGGATATGATATTCATAACTTCTGGAAATGGCATCAAAGCGTGCATGGGCTTGGTGGGTTACATTATGTATATTATGTATAACGATATCCGTATTCAAAAAAGAATTTAATCGTCTTTTCAGTTCCATTAAATCCACGATTGGCTCGGAATCAAAATGGGCGAACATTTGTTTGGCATGAACACCGGCATCCGTTCTTCCGGCACCGATGATTTTAGTAGGTTTTTTAAGCAATAAACTCAGTGCATCTTCAATAGTGCTTTGCACACTTACGGCATTGGGTTGCTCTTGCCAGCCGTGAAAATCAGTTCCTTTATATGCCAATTCTAAAAAGTAACGCAATTCATCGTATTTTTGTAGTAAAATACAAAACTAATGAAAAAAATTCTTTTATTGTCCGATACCCATGGTTATTTGGATGATGATATGCTCAAATATATTAAACAAGTGGACGAGGTTTGGCATGCCGGAGATATTGGAGATATTTCCGTAACCGATACCATTAAAAAACTGAAACCTCTACGAGCGGTTTACGGTAATATTGACGGAGGTAAAGCCAGAGCTGAATTTCCCGAATTTAATTTTTTTGAAATAGAAGGTCTAAAAGTCTTGATGACTCATATTGGTGGATATCCGGGCAGATATGCCAAAAATATCCCCACTTTATTAAAAAAATATCACCCCGGGCTTTTTATCAGCGGGCATTCACATATTCTCAAAGTAATGTTTGATAAAAAATACAATTTACTTCATATGAACCCGGGAGCTGCCGGAAAATCGGGATTTCATAAATTAAGAACACTTCTTTTGTTTGATATTGATAATGCGAAAATACGAAATTTAAAAGTTATAGAATGGAAAAGATGATTTTATAACAATCCATTCATAAATTAAAATTTATACTTTATAAACTGAGCTATTAAGTTAATTAATTCTTTTACAAAAAGAAATTTTTATAATGTATTTTTGTATTGTAAATAACTAAAAAACAGATTATTATGAAAAAAAGAATTGTTTTAATTGCATTCATATTAATGGGATTTTTAGCAAATGCACAGAAAAAATATATTAATTATAAAGGATTATTGTCTGATAATAATGGTCCTATGGCAAATGCTAATATAAATGTAAAGGTTACTATTAGTTTGCATGAAACGATTCCTTTTATTCAAACAATAGATCTTTACGAAGAGGAACATACCAATGTCCATACAGATGAATATGGAATCTTTTCCATAGTAATTGGCAGAGGACAAATGACAGGAGGTATAACTACTTATAATAATATAGATTGGAAAACAACCCCCGGAATAAATGAATTGAGATATGATATTGCAATTGATACAGGTTCAGGTTATCAAAATTTTGTTACTGATGAAGTTTTTGAATCCGTTCCATATTCAAATGTATCTATTTATTCTAAGCAAGCGGAATTTTTGGCAAAACAAGATAGGTATATTGAATTTTTAAACGGAGACGATATTGGACTAAAATTTGATATTCATGTTAATAATAATTATAATTATTATTTAAAAAACACAACTACTGATGGATTTGGTTTTTATTATGGAAGTAGCATGGCATTAAAATTTGAAGGAGCTGATGGAATTAGAATTCCCGGATATTTGACAGTAGAAGACAAATTGTATGGTAGTGATAGCGGAGATGCCGATATGAAAGCTTATATTTATGGATATTTTAATGGTCAGGGAACTCCATATCAAAATGCTTGTTCGTCCGGTTTTGCTGTAAATAGATTATCAACGGGTAGATATAGGGTAGCATTTGCGAATTCACCGGGAAGTGCTGATAATTATATTGCAATAGCAACTTCTCAAGGTAGTTTATACAATGCTAGTACTACGCAATACGATGATTATTTTGAAATATATATCAGAAATATTGACACGAATTCTTATGCAGATCCACCAGCAGTAAAATTTGTAGTATTCAAAAAATAAAAAAGCTATGAAAAAATATATAAGCATACTAACAATACTGTTGTTTATAATCGGCTATGGACAAACTACTTTAAGAAAAAGCAGTTTGTCGGCAGGTGGCGGTTCGGCAACATCGGGGAATACCTATATGGTTTATTCCTTGGGTGAAATCGGGGTGCAAGAAAGCACAGTAGGAAATGCACATCTATCTGAAGGCTTTGTAGGACCTGATTTAATTTTCCTTTTGGGAATAGAGGATTATTCTCAATTGCAAGGAGTAAAAGTTTTTCCTAATCCTATTTCCGATTTTATAAATATAGAATTTCCGGAAACAGGGGATTATGAAATTTATATTTTTGACATCACGGGAAAACAGGTAATGCAAAGAATGCTTCATAATAATATAGCACATTATTCTATCAAACACTTGCCTGCCGGATATTATCTTTTGAGTTTGATAAAGAGAAAAGCAAGTAAAGCCATAACCTTTAAAATTCTAAAATTATAAAATTTTGTTTTAGGTTAATCCAAATATGAATTTCATAAAATGAAGTTTATCGTTTATGGTTTTTTGGAATTTTTTATAAACAGCTATTAATACTTTTGTGGTGTTAAAAAATTTAACTTGTTCTGTTAATCCTAATAACTAAAAAAAACCGTCTATATTTGGCGGTTTTTTTTATTGTAGCTATAATAAAAAAATAATGTAAATTTGTTTGCAAATAATCGTTTTTTATGGAAAAAGTAATCTTATGTTTGGGTTTTAATAAAAAAGCTCAAAAACAATTTCAAGAAATTTTTGAGGATTATTTCATAATTTTTGAAAAAACCAAAAAGGATGCTAAAAACATTTTGAAAAAAGGATGGGTAAATTTAGTAATTGTTCATTATAAAGATGAAAAAATGCTCAATTGGATTGATTTTGTTAAACATAATGTTTACAATTCCAGAACGGAAGTTTGGTTATATACGGAAGTAACAGTCGGTTTTATTGTGCCTGCTTATAAAACAGGTTTGGATGATTTTATAGGAATTTCTTGGGGTAAAGAAATTATTAAATCCAAAATAAATAAATATTTGATAACTCATAAAATTTCGGAGGAAAAAAAATCAAAGAAAATAAAATTGGGGTCATTAATCATAAATCAGAAAAAACATAAAGTTTCCAAAAAAGGAAAAGATCTGGATTTAACCAGAATAGAATATGAATTATTGAACTTGTTGGTAAGCGATAAAACCAAAATTTTTACTCGAAAAGAAATTTATCGTTCGGTTTGGGGTGATCATGTGATTGTTGGAGATAGAACTTTGGATGTTCATATGAATAATTTAAGAAAGAAAATCGGTAAAAATATTATTGTAACAAAAAAAGGAATAGGTTTTGGAATAAATCCCGAATTTTAGTCAGGTTCTGTTTAATCTTTATCTTATCAATTGGTTGTCCAATTTACAATCATTCCGGGTTTAATTCCCAGGCTATTTGAAAGCCCTCCTTTGATTTCCAAAACATATTTGGAGGGAAATTTTGAGGGGAGTGTAGTTTCGTCCAAGGGTTTGGCATCTTTGGCAATATGAACAATTTTTTTATTGGCATCAATAAATATAATATCCAAAGGTATATAAGTGTTTTTCATATAAAAATACCGTGGTTGACTATCTTCGAAAACAAATAGCATTGCTTGGTTGTTTTTCATACTTTTTCTATACATAAGTCCGGTTTCTCTTTCATATTCGTCATCGGCAATCTCCATATCAAATTTGGCAATGATTTTACCATTATCAATAATATTAACTACCCCGTCTTTTCTAAAAGTTATAACCTGATTGATATTTTTTTCTTTTCCGGGAGTAGTTGACGAGCAAGAGAATAGTGCCAAAATCAACGGCAATATAAAAATTTTTGTAAGTAAGTTTTTCATAAGCATTTTTATTGAATACTATCTAATTGTTTTTTTATGCTTTGTATATCTGTAAGATATTTTTTCAAGCGTGTACTATCGATAGGTTTAGCCGGAGGCATTTTTTCTTTGAGGGCATCCACTTGTTTTCCGTGTTTCCAAAACCTGTAACAAACATGCGGACCCGAGGCATGTCCGGTCATTCCGACATAACCTATAATTTCTCCTTGTTTTACAACACTGCCTACATGAATTCCTTTGGCAAATTTGCTCATGTGTAAATATTGTGTGGCATAAGTAGCATTATGTTTTATTTTTATATAATTCCCATTGCCGGAAGTATATCCTTTTTTTATCACTACACCGTTTGCAGTTGCCATAATAGGGGTACCAATAGGAGCGGCAAAATCGGTCCCCAAATGGGGTTTTACACGTCCGTAATATTTTATATACCGGTGCATATTATATCTGGAACTGATACGTCCGAATTTCAAAGGAGCTTTTAAAAATTGTTTCCGAAGGGTTCTCCCTTGTTCGTCATAATAATCAAAATTACCGGTTACGGAATCCGAAGGATAACGAAAAGCGTAAAATTTTTTTCCTCCGTATTTAAAAACAGCGGCATAAATAGTTCCGATACCCCCGTATAAAGTATCCTCAATGTATAAGTCATCATAGATAACTTTGAATTCGTCTCCTTTGTTTAAATGAAAAAAATCTACCGTCCAAGCATATATATTGCTTAATTCCATAGCTAATTTGGGACTTAAATTTTTATCCGTAATATCCTGATATAATGAATTGTTTATCTTTACAAAAGCTGATTTTTTTATTCTTTTGACCGGTCGTTTTTCTTTTTTTATGATAATAGTGTCTTTTTGTTTAAAGTCGATAATTGTATAATTCAACAA
>JALSPZ010000060.1 GCA_026985675.1 Flavobacteriales bacterium | reverse complement strand
TACGACGAAGAAGCGTAAAAATATATGCTGTTCGAAGCTCTTGTGAAGGATGAGCAAGAGCAAGTTCATACATTTTAGCTTCAAGGTCCGCCAGCCGGCGGATTGCAAGGTTTTCGTAAGGCTAGATTTTTTGTTACCATTGAGCAAAGTCGAAATGTTCATCAATGGAAAAAAGTAATGGTAAAAATTTTACTAAATTGGTGGTTATTTTTGGGTCTTAAAATAAGAAAAACAGGAAAAAATCCGATTGGTATTTACCATTGACCTGCAAAGATTATTCAAAATGTATAGCCGTGGATGGTATTGATAAATTTTTATCAAATCATCAATCAATAATACTAAATTTAATATTAAGAAATCAAAACCCCATCAACAAATCCATAAGCGCAACAGCAGCAGCTTTGGATTTTTTGGCAATTATCCTTTCAGGTGTGTTATCCCCTACTTCATAGGTAATTCCGCTAGCATCAAATTGTATTTTAAACCAATTTTTTGAAACCGGTTGTAAGATATCGCTTGCTATATATTTTGTTTTGAACGGATAAACCATACGATCAATGCTTGTAGTCCAAAATTGTTGAAATTCAGGCAGTTTTGTCTGGATATCATCCTTATACACATAATAGATATCTTTAAAAGTAGAATGAAAATCTATACCCAATATCACTTGATTATTTCCTTGTTTGGCTTTCCGGATTATAAAATCCGTAACGGCATCAATCTCCGGCTGTCGGTAGAAAGCCCAATCCCTGTTTAAGTCAATCCCGTGGGCATTATGCCGCCAATGTCCCAAGTCCACACCGTCGGGATTGAGCAAAGGAAATACCCAAATATCATATTTTTTATAAAAATTCCTTGTCATAGCATCATCTTTCAACAATTCCGATACAAAATATTGCAAAGCCATAAAACCCGTTACTTCCGGCGGATGCTGACGGCTCAACAATATAATAACTTTTTTGTTTTCCGAACTCCCTTCGCCTATTCTAAAATAAGGGATATCACGCCCCAATACCGACTGTCCCACTATCTTTTGCTCTTGAAAAAACTTATTTTGCAACAGACTATCCATCCATTGTTTAACATCGGTAGAATTAATAATTTTTTGAGCTGCAATCCATTGGGGATGAATATCCACATACACCGGAAAACTAATCGACACGGAATCCACTCCGTAATACAAAGCCTCTATGGGTTGCCAATTCTTACGATCCCTACTGATTTTAGGATTATATCTATGTTTAGCATGCTTATAAGTCAATTGCAAATAAATCTTTTTATTAACATCCGAACTGATTTTAAAGGCATACCAAGGACTGGGATTTATCGGGTAATTTTCAGGGCTTATTTCAATCTTATACAAAGTATCATTCACTTTACTAAAACCATTCATTCGGGCGCCGTCAAAATTATTATCTACCGTAATTCCGTCAATCCGAAAAGAAGCCTTCTTTTGTAAAACTATTTTTTTATCCCGGGTATCAACCGGCTTTTTAAAATCATAGGTTTTTCTCGTATAATAATTGGTTTTACAAGCTTGCAAACTCAACAAAACCAACAACAATCCCAATATTTTTTTCATCTGATTATAATTTATTAACAATTTTTTTTAATTTTCAATAGCGTGCCCCTTCCTGCAAATCATCCGCCTAAATCCACGGGTCGTGTTTTCCGCTCATAGTCCCGCCCGCAAAAACACACAAAAACAAAACAAGCAAAAGGAGCTTCTCAGGTCGCTCTTTTACTTGTGTTTTTGTAGTGTTTTGCCGTGCGGGAGCTACCGCTCCAACCACTCACGCAGGGCAAAATTGCAGCTGCATTCATACAGTAAAGACATGGCATGCCTTGTCTCAACTGTTAAAGGTATGCCTCGTCTCAACCATCCATTAAACTTCTAGCTTTCCACTACAACTTCAATCAGTTCATCCCAACGCGTGGTAAAACGCTTGGAACGATATTCTTGTCGCAAACGCCAAGCGCGCGATTGTCCTTGCGAGCCGATTTTGACCACTTCATAACCGTTTTCGGCGTTTAACTTATCGAGTATTCGCATTAAATTTCTGTGTTTTTCATAAGAAAAATTATCAAACAAATCCAACTGACGATTTCCTTCCGGGCTTAATCCACTTACCAAAACCCCTGCTTTTTTGTATTCAAATCCTTCTTTATAAATAATTTTCAAAGCGGCTTGTGCATATTTTACCAATTGGATACTGCTATTGCTTGAAGGCGAAATCTGAATGCTAAAACTATTGGCATAATACGGTTTGGTTTTATCAAACTTATTGGTTCGGAGAAAAACCGTTAAAAGATTGGCAACCGATTTTTGTTCACGCAATTTACGTGCGGTTTTGGCTGCAAAATCCGATACGGCTTCTTCTACAAAACGATAATCGATAACATTTTTGGAAAAAGTTCGTGCCGTGCGAATGGCTTTACGTGGCGGTGGAACCAATTCCATAGGAATACAAGCCGTTCCCAAGAGTTCTTCCTTGGTTCGTAAACCCACCACAGACAAATGTTTTTTGACAAAACTATCGGGAAGTTGTGTAAAATCCCAAGCGGTTTTTACTTGATATTTTTGTAAAAATTGTGCATATCTCCTACCGATTCCCCATACTTCGTCAATAGGAGTCATTTGCAGCGCCCGTTCAATTTTTTCCGGTGTATCAATCAAAGCCACTCCGGTTTTTTTCAGATGTTTTTTGGCAATCCGGTTGGCAATTTTAGCAAGCGTTTTCGTAGGTCCAAATCCTACACTTACAGGAATACCGATATATTTTTTTACACGTTTACGCATATCCATTCCCGTTTGTTTAAAATCCATACCCGAAAAACCGGAAAAATCCAAAAAAGCTTCATCTATGGAATAAATTTCCACATCAGGAGTAAACTCACGAAAAATATTCATCATCCGTTGCGACATATCGCCGTATAAAGCATAATTGGACGAAAAGGCATATATTTTCTTTTGCTCAATCAGATTTTTTACTTCAAAAGCAGGAGTTCCCATTTTTATACCCAAAGCTTTGGCTTCGGCAGAACGGGCAATGATAATTCCGTCGTTGTTGGAAAGCACCACTACCGGTTTTCCGTTCAAAGCAGGATTAAAAACACGCTCGCACGAAGCATAAAAATTATTTCCGTCAACTAAGGCATACATCTGTTTCGGTAAGTTTTTGTTCATATCAAATTTAGGGAAAAAATCAGGAGTTTAAGGAAAAAGTTATCAACAAAAAAACTGGATTTTTATTTGATTTGTGTTATATTTGTCTGATTATCATCATAAATTATGATACTGATTGACCTCATTCTTAGCATTACTTTATTAATCTTATCGTTAAGACTAATAAAACCTGCAAGCTTCGGATTGCTTGTTATCGCTTCTCTTCCCGTATTTTGGATAAAAAATTTTTTTATTCCTGAAAAGCGTAAAGAAAGTTTGATTTTTATTAAAGCAATTTTATCGCCTATTATCATTTTCTCGGCAATTATTTTATCTCCCTATATCAATGCCTATAAATACCGAGCAAAATATCCTTTCTTATCGGCATTATTGTTTGGTTTGACTTTTACTTTCGCTTTAATTCTGTTTTTTGAAGCTATGATTTTTGAATAAATCCACAAGAATTATCATCAGGTTACCACAAAAAAAGCGATTAAAAAATAATCGTCCGTTGTAGCGGGTTGATATACAAACGTATTCGCCTCGCAATGCAAATATAAAATAATTTTAACACCTAATTCAAGTAATCACTCTATTTTTCAAAAATGTGGAAACAGCTACGCCAAGACCTCATTAAAATTGCCGCAACAGAAGGTAGACACTTTTTTCATTCATCTTTTGATAAATAAGGCTTTACCAATGTTAACTTTGAGCCTTGGCAAAAGCGTAATGACACTTTGGATTATAAGATATTAACACGCACCGGATTTTTACGAAACCAGGTGCAAACTTTTGAAAAATCATTAAACAGAATAGTGTTTGGATCAGATGCCGAGTATTCCGAAATACATAATAAAGGAGGAACTTTAACAATCCCGGTAACTGCAAAAAGTAAACGCTTTTTTGGCGATGCATAAGTAACTGGGAAGAGAATATGTAAAGCTATTGGCGTTGTCAAATAGAAAGCATATTATATTTAAAAGATTAAGATTGTGAATTCCTTTACTCATTATTATCTTTTATTGTCTGTTGGTATTCGTGAATCTCCCAAGGTCGATTTCATTTTTATATCTTTGACATATTGATTACAACGAAGTAATTCAAGAAACTAATGAATATGCTGTTGTGAATT